>JBDSBN010000164.1:0-12102 GCA_039921585.1 Ginsengibacter sp.
CTAATGGAGAATCTGTTGGAAAAATCCAGGACCGGCCGCCATTATGAGTTATAATGCAATTTTTAGTGCGATCATCTTTTTTCGTAAAATCTCCTCCAACAATAATGAGGGTGTTTTTATTTTTTACTGCGATTGAATTTGCTCCGGTGGTTTGAGTTCCCTGAATAATAGGCAGGGGTATTTTTTGATCACGTATAAACATATGAGAAGACAGTCCACCGGTAATAAATACTGCTTCTGACCTGTTCAGCTTTCTAATATTGGTACCACTACTTGCAAAACATGCTTCTCCATTATCTGCGATAGGCTTATACTTTTCAGGAATGGGCTGCCATGTTTTGCCTCCATCGAAAGTTCTTCCAATAAAAAATTTTCCGTCTATAGGATCACCCACAACAATTCCGCTCATATCGTTCCAAAATTCCATGGCATCCAAAAATATTCCGGGAGTATTATTTTCATAAACTTTTTGCCAACTGTCACCGGCATCCGATGTGCGTAAAATATAAGCCGGTTCTGCAATGCCCATAATTACGGCTGTGTTCTTATCAAATGCTTCAATATCTCTGAAGTCTGTTGTTTCAAATCCTTTTACCTTCATCCATTTCCATGTATTCCCACCATCTATACTCCTTCCTACGGTACCTTTGGCGCCACTTACCCATAAAACATTGTCATCAACAACACTTAAACCTCTGAAAGAGAGAGAGTCTTTATGAAGTATATTAATGGATTGCCCGGAGGAATATGTGTAAAGGGCGAGAAATGTAATAATAGAAAATAGCTTATTCAATTTGTAAATTTTAGTTCAATAATACAAATTAAAAAAGAGAAAGTTCGGAAAGAAAAGAGATTAAATTTTTGTGGAGAGAAGTCTTTTTAAGAATCCTTTTTTTGGGCGGGATGGTTCATTTTCGTTGTACCCTTTTTTGGCAACAAAGCTTGTGATACCATATTGCAGTATAGCTCCGAGCGCCTTTTTGGCGACTCCTGCAGATTTTCCCACAACCATTTTACGTGAAAAATACCCAACTCCCAGACCTAACGCAACTTTTAATAAATTATGTTTTAAAGGAGTAGATTCCTGAACTTCCTTTAAGGTGTTTCTTAAAATATTTGTAGGTTTCAGATCATTTAAAATTACATGGAAGTGCGTTTTTAAATCTTCTTCCTGAAGAAATCTTTTCGCTTCCAATCTTTTAATAGCAACATTTAAATCAGAGGTATTTGCGATTGCCTGTAGCTTGTCTGTTGCGGTTTCTTCCTGTACCATATATTTTAAAAATTAATTCCTCTTTAATCCATAAACTCCCGGATAAATTTATTGCTGATGGGAGTTTTGATTAATTTGGATCTGCTGAAAAACAAAATAAGCCCGATGATAATATAAATAAAGGCCATTATAAAGAAACCTATAAAAGCATTCCCAAGAGCATTTCCAATTAATAAAGAGAAACCTATTGTGATACAGATGAGGATCAAAAATAGGAGCAATATTAATAAAATGCCTGAAATAATGGAGGACAAAATGCCGGATACTTTACTTATCGATTTTAGTTTAAATAAGTCGATTCGTGTATCTGCATAATCTTTAAATTTATAGAAGACATCTTCTACATTCGTTGTCTTGTTCTCCATGTTGTTCAATAATTTACCACCGGGCCTGAGTTATTTACAAAAAAATCTGTTGGTTAAGATTTATGAATTAAGAGGGTTAGGGTTTCTAACATCGTTCTTCATTGCATTGGCTTTATCCTTTGCTTCATTGACGATGTCTTTTCCCATGTCTTTTCCTTCAGCTACAAGACTACTTAATTTCTCTTTTGCAGAATCGTATTTTTCTGAAATTGTGTCGGAAATATCGCCATAAGTACTTTTCACATTGTCTGCAAAATCAGAACCTTTTTCTGCGATTTTTTTTCTTGTTTCTGTACCCTTATCCGGTGCGAATAAGATTCCTAAAATAGCACCTGCTGCTGCTCCAGCTAAAACGCTGGCTAATACTTTTCCTGAGCCCATAATTGTATGATTTAATTTTTGTTTAAAAATATTGTTTTATGACTTATACTAACAAAAAATTCTGCCAAACTAATTTCATTGTCTGTAGATATACTCATATACCTATTCAATATAGTGTTGGAGAGGGTTTTATTACTAAAATCAATTGCAATAAAGGGTTTTATTGTTTTTTCCCTTCTTTGAAATGAGTAATTAATTTCCCATTGTGCGGAACATTATCGGTTATAAAATTACCTTCTTTTACAATGAAAAAATGAATTACACCGAAATTATTTTTTAAATAAAGTTGGCATAAAAATTTGATATTGAATTAAATAGAAATTTTTTTATTTAGGATAACATTCAATTGAAATATATGAAATTTTTTCCAAAAAGAAAAGATAAAATAAATATGGAGTGATATTTCAAATGAAAATGCACAAAAGCATTGAGCATATTTTTACAATTTTAAAATCTACATTATGAAAAAAATCACATCAGGATTTATCCTGCCATTACTGTTAACAATGAGTGTTTTATTTACAAGCTGCGATGCGATAGCCGGCATTTTCAAAGCAGGAATTTGGTTTGGAATTATTGGGATAGTGGTGGTCGTTATAATTATTTTTTGGCTAATAGGTAAAGCCAGAAAATAACTAATATTGTAAGGCAAACGAAATTAAATTTGCTTTTAATCTTTTTTTAAATGGTAAAGATTCCTTTTGACAAAATTGCAATAATGACGAGGTTGGGTTTTTTGATAGCGTTTATTCTTTTGATTTTTTCCTATTTTTTGACGTTTATTTCTACTCAAAAAGTGATCGATCAGGCTAATAGAGTCAATCAGACTAATAAGATTATCCATGGCCTGGATATAACGTTAAGTTATATCGTTCATGGGGAATCTTCCTATCGCGGATATATTTTAACGAAGGATTCATTATTACTTCAAAAACATAATAAATATTCTAAACTTGCTGATAGCAGCTTAAATGCTCTTGAGTTTAAGGTAATTGAAAATAATGAGCAAAAAGAGAATCTGGCTTATTTAAGAACACTGGTGGAGGAGAAAATTAGTTGGATGAAAAAATTGCAATCTGATTTTTCATTTCAAGAAAGTTGGACTCCTTTTCTAAAAAATGAAATTAGGACAGGAATGGCCATGACTGAGAAAATTGAAAGTCAGGTTTTTAAAATGCAGAATATAGAATCCGAAATTTGGAAAAAGCGAGGAAAAGAAGTTTCAGAATACACCGGATTAATAAAAATATTTAATACAGTTTCTATTATTCTTGCTATTCTTTTTACGCTGTTTTCATTGCTTGTGTACAATAAAGAAAATCGTGCGAAAAAAAAGGAGTCAGAGAAAGCTCTTAATTTCAGAAAGCAACTGGAAAACAGAATTGATGAGTTAGCAGATTTAAACAAGGAATTAATAAATCTTAGAAGTCTTGAAAAATATGCGGTAACCGGCCGCATTGCCCGTACGATTGCTCACGAAGTGAGAAATCCACTTACAAATATTAATCTATCCATTGAGCAGTTAAGGTCCGAAATTCAAGAAACAGAAACATCAGAAATGTTTTTTAAAATGATTCAACGAAATTCGGAGAGGATTAATAATCTGGTAAGTGACCTTTTGAATTCCACAAGGGTAACAGAATTAACTTTTGTCAGCGCCAATATAAATCATGTTCTCGACGAAAGCCTTGAAATGGCGTCGGACCGGATTGAGCTGAAACAGATAAAGGTGGAGAAAGAGTATGATCCTGAAATTTGTAATTTTTCTGCTGATATTCAGAAAATCAAAGTGGCTTTTTTAAATATTATTGTAAATGCTGTAGAGGCAATGGATAATAATGGCACACTAATATTAAAAACGTTTGCCGAAAAAGATAAATGTGTGGTTCAAATAAATGATACTGGAATAGGAATGACCACGGAACAATTGGATAAAATATTCGAGCCTTATTTTACAACAAAAGATAAAGGGAATGGGCTGGGATTGGCAAATACGCAAAATATAATCTTAAGCCACAACGGGAATATTTCTGTAGAAAGTACACCTGGGGAAGGAACCACTTTTACTGTGATTTTAGATTTTTAAGTTCAAAAAAATGTCTTCTTTTTTGAAGTTATGTGCCAGCCTAATAAGCTAAATATTCAGCCAGGTTTTAATTCTCATCATGATTTATTACACATGCTACTCTTATTATTCACGTTTTTTTACCTAAGTACTTGAGGTCAGATCTGGTTATTGTTTATAAAGTATAAAAACCTTAGTTGTTAAGGATCGAATGATGCTTTATATGAAAAGTTGTTTAATAAAAAACCCTCGCTTTTTCAAACAAGGGTCTTTTTATACGATAGTTAATATTAAAGGTCCTGAATCCATTTTACTACTTCTTCTTTTGTTTTTCCAAGTTTTTTCTGCACCTTTCCAATGAATTCATCGTCCTTACCTTCTTCGTAGGTTAAATCATCATCGGTAAGATCTCCATAGGATTGTTTCATTTTACCTTTTAATTCATTCCAGTTTCCCTTTAGTTTTAATTTCCAGTCATCCATTTTTTTTGATTTAAGGTGTTTAAAATAATAAGGTTTAAAAATAATTTAGGTTGCCCTGTTGATTACTTTCAGTAAAATAGCAACGATCGCTATTACCAATAGAATGTGAATAATGCCTCCGGTATAAAAGCCTCCTAAGAAACTGATAGCCCAGATGATTACCAGGATAACGGCGATTACATACAATAGATTTCCCATTTTTGATAAATTTTAGGTTTATATAATTAGGTTAATATCCTATTGTATACATAAAACTTTGCCATCTTTTTTTAGGAGGTATTTTAAAGGGAAGTAAGTAAAACATTGGTGTTTGATGTAGAAATAGGTCTACATTATGTGCATGATGTTCTTGATTGAGGCGGGTTTCAACAGAAATCTGATTTTTTAGTTCGTCAATTTATAAATCGAAAACGACCAATGCAGCAAAGCATTGGTCGTCAGAGTTTAACGGTCAGGAACATTTAAATAGAAGAATTATTCTACTAATTCCAAACCCCAATCTTTTCCTTTATTAATTGCAGGCACCCCTTCAGTAATCCACAGGGCAGGTTTATCTCCTTTTAATAGCCAATCAAAAAATTGCTGCTGGCGAATCTGAATATCCTTTCTGTTTTTTCTTTCAACAAGATTATGAGCTTCATCATTGTAATTGAGCATCCAAACAGGTTTCCCCAATCTCACCAATCCTGTAAACAATTCAATACCCTGATACCATGGGACTGCTCCATCAGCATCATTGGCCATAATTACCATAGGTGTTTTTACTTTTGGTAAATGAAATAATGGTGAGTTTTCAATATATAATTCCGGCTTTTCCCACAATGTTGCTCCAATCCGGCTTTGTGTTTTTTCATACTGAAACTGGCGGTTCATGCCCGTTTGCCAACGGATACCTCCATAAGCACTGGTCATATTAGATACCGGCGCACCCGACCATGCAGCTTTAAACATATCTGTCATGGTAATGAGTTGATCCACTTGTATTCCTCCCCAGCTTTGTCCCTGAATACCGATGTTTTTTGAATCAATCCACTTTTTCTTCGATAAATCTTTTGCCGCGCTTACGATGTAATCATAGGCGCTTTTTGCAGGATAGCCAATCGTGTATTCAATATCCGGAGCAAATACTATGTAGCCTCTGCTTACAAAAAAGGAAATGTTTAATCTGCTGGGTGTTGGTGCAGGAGGCTGATATCTGTATAATCCATCGGATAATTTCTCATAAAAATATAAGATCATCGGATACTTTTTAGTGGAATCAAAATTTTCCGGCTTATACAATATTCCGGTAGATGGTTTTCCCGAAAGTGTTTTATAATGATATAATTCAGCTGTTCCCCAATTGTAATTGTTTTGCTGAGGATTGATTGCAGATAGTTTTCTCTCCGTTTGATTGGTGTTGTACACAAATAAATCAGGCGATTCTAAATAATTTTCCTTTGTATAAATAAAGGCAAAAGCATTCTTCGCTTTTATTGGTGAACCAATATAGTAAGGCTGATCCTTCAATTCAGCCGGTACATCAGTATTGAGAGTATTATTCGTCAGGTAGGCAATTCCTGCTTTCTTCGTTTTATTATTAAAGATGCTTATAAGGTTTGTATTTTTAGAATCGATAAACTTTTCCTCGTTATCTGTTCTTAAATACCGGTAGGTCACATCATTCTTCCGCCCAATTCCTTTGGTTAAATTTTGAGGAGCCATTTTCCCGGTCGGATCTGCTTTCCAGATGTCGTATCTGTCATAAATTAAAAGAGATTCATCTTCATTCTGCCAGCCCATAACTCCGTATGGTGGCGGATTAGAAGGCTGGTCGTGGTCTTCTGAAAATAATTTCACCTTGATTTTTCCAGTTAGGCTTTGTGTGTTGCTGCCATCAAATACGAAATAGTTTTTTGTAGTATAATCGTACCAGACAATATATTTTCCTGTTGGGGAAATATAGGAAGGCGATGCAACACCTTCCAGATCATTTTTGATCAGTTGCTTTGATCCGTTACGGGCATTGATCCGGTAAATATCTTTCAAGGTATTTCCTGTCCATTGACTTTCAGTCCGGCGACCAACGTCTGTAACTCCTATAAAAAAATCACCATCGCCCTCATTGGTAGTATATACAGAAGGGATTTCCTCAGATGCTAATTGGATTACTTTGTTTTGGTCAAAATTATATGCTGCAAGGAAATTTCTTGTTTGATCTCTCCTTAATCTTGCTAATTGAATAGGCTGTACATAATCATCTTTATAATGCCATACATCGAGTTTTACCTGGTCCATTTCTATTAACGTGGTATCTTTTGGAGCTTCTATTGGCGCAGTTCCAAATAATAAACGCTTACCGGATTTACTGAACTCCAACCGCCCGTTTTCGCTTACAGTCGTATTTTTTTCAATACCGGGAGTGTTGTTTTGTACCAATAAAGTGGCGCTATCCATGCCTGCTTTATAATACCATAGTTTAAAAAACTTTTGCAGGTCTTTTGGTTTGGCATCTCGTTCTGCAAGAAATGCTACCTGGGCACCATCGTCAGAAATATTGAATTGTTTAAAATTGTTTCCTCCTCTGCTCAGCGTATCCATGCTTTTGCTCTTGAGGTCAAATAGCAGAACCAGAATTTTGCTCAACGAGTCTTTTGGATTATTGGCCTTTTCGAGAAGTAACTTGCCGCCCTTTTTATTGAAATAATAATTACTTACATCCGGGAAAAAAATTTCTTCCTGTGTGAGCAGGTTTCTAAGTATAAGAGAAGTACCGCTGGTTTTTCCTGAACTCTCCAAATCAGGTGCAAAAGCAAAATTCATCTGAGATATTTCTGTAAAACTGAAAGCATCCTCCGCATCTCTGTTTCTCTTTCTCTTTTTGCCGGTATTGGCATTCGCTTCAATAATCGTTTGTAATGAATCAATCACATTTTTAAGGCTATCCGTGATTTTCGATCCTTCCTTTCTTGGTGCTTTCGTAGTATCAACTGTCTTTCCCAAATGATAAGCCACCCATCCAAAATCTTCATCCGGTGTTTTAAAGGATTTTACGTTCTCTTTTTTCCAGATATTTTCCGTCCCTAATTCCAGGATTCCCAAAGAATCTTTTGGCTGATCATCCGCTTTTTTCTTTTTGATTCTGGCCTCCCGGATATCTTTATAGAAAGGTTTTATTGAGAAAATTACAAACCGGTTATCTTCCGTTATCGTGGCATTGTACCCACGTGGAATCGTCAGTTTCGAGTTCGTATTGGTCGATTGCACAATCAGTTCATCATCTCCCTCCTGCAGGGAAATGTTATACACTGCCCATTTGCCATCGTTGCTAATGGATCTTTTACCGATGGATTCCCATCCGTCATAAACGCTGTGGTCCAGCGGTTTTTTCTGACTGAAGGCAATAGTAAATGTAAAAGCGAAAATCGCTGTTAGAATAATTCTGCTCATAGCTAAAATTTTAGAGGGTTAAAAGTACCACTGTTTCTCTTGTTAAATAAACCATTTGTACCAATAAATAAGGCGTCGATCAATATTAATTGTATATGAGGCAAAATTTTGAATCAATGTCAATAAATGAAAATGAGTTCTATGACGCAGAATGAATGTACTAATGAACAGTTTTTTCCGAAAGCAATGGTCTATGCTACCTTGTTTTTGCTCAAAAAGGAAATGATTAACTTTGGCCGCCTTTCAAATATAAATAGGAAAACAGCACGAAATCTGTTTTCTGCCCATTGGTCTCAAAGGATTTTTTGTGCGTTAATATTGAAAGAATATTATTTAAATTAATAAAAACAAATACGAATGAAACTGGAAGAAACTCTCTTAGAAAGAAGTGGGAATGCTTGCGAATTATGCAAATCCGATCATACATTAACAATGTATGAAGTACCGGGAAATGACAGTAAAAATGAAAATTCCTGCATCATGATTTGTCAAAAGTGCCTGGATCAGATAGATAAAAAGGAAGAATTGGATAATGAACATTGGGCAGTATTATCCGAAACAATGTGGAGTGAAGTGCCGGGTGTTCAGGTTGTTGCATGGCGTATGTTAAACAGACTTCGGAGCTGGAGCTGGGCCGCCGAAAGTTTGGATATGCTATACCTGGATGAAGAAAATTTAGAATGGGCAAAATCAACACACGATCATGAGGACGATGGGAATGTTCAGTTGCATAAAGACAGCAATGGAGCCATCCTTCAAACTGGCGATACAATTGTACTCACCCGTTCTTTGGACGTGAAAGGATCTACGCTAAATGCAAAAATGGGAACCGTGGTAAAGAATATCCGTTTGGTTGAAGAAAACACAGAGCAAATAGAAGGAAGAATTGAAGGTCAGACGATCGTGATTCTAACGAAATATGTACGGAAGCAAGGGAAATAGGATTTATTTAGGATGAATATTAATTATTCACGCTCAGCAATCTTTCTTCAAAATAAAAAAAGCAGCAAAGTCTTATTGGCTTCGCTGCTTTTTTAGTTTTAAAAACGTACTAATTATGCACCGGTAAAAACGCATATTTTTTTCCGTATTCCATCATTTGTTCGAAGAAGTTGGTTGGGTATTCCACTTTTACATCGCTGATTTTATCCCCTTCCATTACAGGGACATATTTAGGTTGAATAAATCCTTTGTAGGGTTTAATATTTAATACTGCAAATCGTTGAAGAATTTCCTTATGCAAAACAGGATCTACTTTAACGCCGTAGGTTTCCACAAGACTTCTCCCTGCATTATAATCCCCTTCAGATTTTATACGTTGAATTTCGCGCAACAACTCTCCAAATAACTGACGTAGTTTATTGTAATCATTTATTTGAACATAGGTTTTGCCGTTCTTTTTTACAAACTCCACTACCTTATCGGCTTTTCCTTTTTCATAGACCCACATCGCATTCAATTGACGATTTCTCATGTGAGCTTCTTCCAGATTTTGACCAGGTTTAATACGTGTTAGCTGAGTCATTAATCCATTCATCATATATGAATCATATTCAGCTTTCCCTGCGTCAATAGAGGGCATGACTCCAATGTCTACTAATTTCTGATCCAGCATGTAATAAAGTGCAACAAGATCAGCTCTGGCTTCTTCTAACGTGGAAGCATAGGTTTTTAAAGTTTTGTCCGTTGTTTCTACTCCCGGGTTTATTTGTCCGGATGCATGACCAATAGCTTCATGCATATCAGTGTGCAAATCGGATGTAATGTCGCCGAATTTTTTGATGCGTTCTTTTACAGAATCATTGACTGCAAATTCATCAATCATTCCACTTGTAGCACCATCAATATTATAGGAATGAACAATGTTGCTTAAAGAAACCGACTTGGACCCATGCTCTTTCCTGATCCAGTCATTGTTTGGAAGATTAATTCCGATAGGACCTGCCGGAGCGGTAGCACCTGCTTCCATAACGACAGTAATCGCTTTAGCAATGATTCCTTTTACATTTTTCTTTTTGTGTTCGGGCATTAGCTGAGAATTATCTTCAAACCATTGAGCTTCTTTGGCAATAGCTTCTATTCGTTTGGTGGCTTCCATATCTTTTATGGAAACAACACTTTCAAAAGATCCTTTTATACCTAATGGATCGTCATATACTTCAATAAAACCATTCACCACATCCGTCCGGCTGTTGATATCTTTTACCCAGGCAATACTGTATGCATCAAAAGTATGGAGGTCACCTGTTTTGTAAAATTGTACCAATAGCTCAAGCGATTTCTTTTGTTCTGCATTTTCAGCTACCGTAATGGCTTTTTCCAACCAATAAACAATTTTTTCAATTGCCGGAGAATACATCCCACCAACTTTCCAAACCTTTTCAATTATCTGACCATTTTCCTTCACTACTTTACTGTTGAGCCCCCACATGGGAGCGTTTCCTTTGCTGTCAAACTGAGAATAATAAGTTTCAACTTCTTTTTGGGAAACTCCCTCATAAAAATTGACTGAAGAAGCTTTTACGTTGTCTATATTTTCTCTAAGGTCAATCAGTTTAGGTTCCACTTTGGGGTCGTAAATAATCGGCATGATCCGAACAAGGAATTCAT
The DNA here is from genome assembly GCA_039921585.1 of Ginsengibacter sp. GTDB lineage: Bacteria > Bacteroidota > Bacteroidia > Chitinophagales > Chitinophagaceae > Ginsengibacter. Next base: position 10,606 of record JBDSBN010000164.1, read on the forward strand.
CTAAAGATTCTCCTTCATTCACTGGGAAAAGTGCCGGATCACTTGCTTTGACTACAGATGAGAAATATTCAAAACTTACCTCCGGGAAAAACTTTTCGTTGCCATAGTGGTGATGATTTCCATTGCTGAACCAAACCCGGCCACAGTATTCTTCAAATTTTTTCCACTCGTTTGAATTTTTATCGCCTGAATAAGTTCCATACATTGCCTCAATAGTTTTCCGTATGGTCAATCCATTTTTGCTTTTTTGATCATAAAAGATATCCCTCCCGGATAGGGCTGCTTCAGTTAGGTAATAAGCCAGTTGTTTTTGTTGAAGAGTTAATTGATTAAAGCCCGGAACCTGGTATCTTAATATTTTAAGGTCTGCAAAGGCTTGAGCGTTTACGACGAAATCGGGGTCATAACCATCCCGGCCTGTGGTGTCAATTACTATATCTTCAGTTTGACTTTCACTACCTGAATTGCAGGAAAAAACAACGGCACTGATCAATAATAAGATAAGTATCGTTTTTGTTTTTGGTAACATAATTGGTTTTTTGAAGTTGTATAAAGTATAAAAATAAGAAATTGGATATTATGTCTATATAAAATATTTCAGGGATAACTATAAATATGTATGTAGCTGATCGTAATTCGGTCTCCACGTGAATTATAGAAAGAGAAAACCCCGTTTAAAAAAGGGAAACGATTGGGGTATCTTTCCTTCCTTTAAACAGGGTTTGTTTTAAAATGCTTATTCAGCGTATGTTTTAAAAAATGTCTTTAAAAAACTGCTTCATATCTTCCCATGAAGTTTTGTCTGCAGCTTCATTATAGGATATCGGCATTTGAAATCTTTTTCCTCTATCTGTTGCATTTGGATTTGTAAATGCATGTTGGGCCCCTGCATATTCTTTCCAGATATAATCTACTCCGGAATCGTCCATTTCTTTTTTAAACGACTCTACATTTGGAATTTCAAATTCATCTGCTGCTCCATGACATACGAGTATTTTGGCTTTTGTTTTTTCTTTATCCGGAGTTACTCCCTTTAATCCTCCATGGAAACTAACTACACCTTTCATGTCTATTCCCAGCTTTGCTGCGTTCATTACAATTCCGCCACCAAAGCAGTAGCCAATTGCTGCCATCTTTGTTCCGTCTACCTGCGGATAGGTTTTGAGTTTTTCCTGGGCAGCCTCCATAATTACTTTAGATAAAGAAGGTTCATTGTAATAAGGGGTTGAAAGTTTAGATGCATCATCCGGATTGTCGCCTGTTTTTCCATCTCCATATACATCCAGAGCCATCGCCACATATCCTAATTCAGCCAATTGTTTTGCCCTGCTTTTTGCGTAATCATTTAATCCCCACCATTCCGGTACCACAAGAATTGCCGGCCTGATTCCTTTCTGGTTTTCGTTGTAGGCATAAAGTGCCTTGTATTCTTTACCATTCAAAGAGTAAGTGACAGACTCTTCGTGGATTTTTATGGCATCCTTTGTTTCTGCTGAT
>JBDSBN010000165.1:0-4420 GCA_039921585.1 Ginsengibacter sp.
TTACCAACCATTTTTCAGTATTATACAAAACCTTATAGGTCTGAAACATTTCATAAAATCTTGCAGTTGGACAAATGGTATTTAGCCCAGGTCGGAGTTTTATAAACTATTTGGGCTTGGAGAGAGAAAGAAAGGAATAGAAGGCAGATGGATTGAACCATGAATTCATTTTTGCGGAATGAAGGTAGGTAAGATTATGGGCTGAAGGATAGCAGGAAATTTTAGAAAGAGATAGTGGCTGCAGGAGCCTACGCCTTACAAGTAGAGGGACTTACGGATAAATCTACAGCCTTACAAGCTGTGGTAAGACCATTTATGGCGGAACCGAACAAAGTTTCCAACTTTTTTTGAAGTGGCAAATTTCAACAATTGCAAAAAACACCAAATGTTCTAAATTGCACCTACTAAATTATTCCATAATGGAAGTGTTTAGTAGGATAGGGACACCTGTTCTGTTTTGAACGTCTCAATCAATTTATCACCGTGGGAACAATTTTGCTCACGGGATTTGATATTTAGCATTCCGGTACTAATTCATAAGAATTGCTAATAGTTTTTTTCCCAAAACGCTTTAATAATTGCACCTCATTTGATTGATCAATTTTTTCCTTTTCAATTATTTCCTTTACAGCAGGTTGTTTTAAACCTGGAATGCGAATTCGAAAAAATGGCCACAGTGTTTCACTTTGATAAATCCTATTCAAATCCCGGAAGCCTACAATGCGATTATAAATGTGAGATTTCTTTTTAAATGCTTCGGAATATTTAAAATTCCACATCCCATTTTCACAATACAATATTCCCATCTGGATATCATCTACCTTAAGTATAAATTTAGAAGTCTCATTCTCAGGAAGCTCTACCTGAAATTCAAGTTCCTGATCCTTACTAAACCAATTTTTAATTTTGCGTAGCATATTATATCTCCCGTATTATTTTAAATCTCTTTTCTAAAATTAGTGTAATAAGTTCATATCTCTCATAAATGAATAAAGGGTAGAATTCCTTTTTTAACATCCTCATCACCTTTTTTTCATTTTCCACACTAGATAACTTTCCAATAATTGAAGTATAATCTAGACTATACCTCTTTAAAAAATCCATTAATTCAAAGTGATTCGCTTGCTTATTATCTTCAATACTAATTCGAGGACAAGCCTCATTTATATATTTTTGGACTTTATTGTTTCCTTCTAAATGATTTCTCCACAAACTTTTAATATTTTCATCACTTCTATTCCAAAGCAAACCCCTTGCCGAATCATAAATAGGTGCAAATTCAGGCAATTTAGAAGTTTTCATTTTCGTACCTATTACTCCCCAATTATAAAAATGCCTATCGTTATTTCCAACAATTGCGTCAAACGCCAACATTTTCACAAGATTTCCAGTAATAATTTCAAAAGTATCCGGAAAAACAGATCTTATTGCATCCTTAATAAATTCAAATGTAAAAAGATCTCTGGAATTTTTTTTATGTTCAGCTATCTCTTTTGCAAATTGCATATCCCCCAAATGGTCTCCACATATTTCCGCACCGTGAATTAGGTTTTCATTCTTATCGAGAAAATACTTACTTAAGAATCGAATTTGTGAATTGGCCTTTACCAGATAGACTTCATTCATATTTAGGCAAAGATGTTGACCAATTCGATTTATCATATATTCTATTACAGATTCATGAGGATACCATTTCTCTGCGGTTTTTGCAATAAAACCAGGCCAGGAATTCTTTGACAATCTCCTTATTCCACTATCTGCTCTAAATATATAGGCTTTAATAAACTGCTTTGGGGCATCACCATCTAAATCGTAATTTTTAACATAATAATGCTTTTCTTTTAGTATTCCTATTTTATTCTCACCAATAATTTTACCGGAACAATTCAAAGATAGTTCTCTTCTGAGTTTCCCCTCTTTTTCACTTCGATTTATAACCATTAAAAAAAAATTTTTGTCCAATAGATTAAAAATATTTAAACTTAAAATTTCTATTTTTAGAAATTGATATGGAATGAAGTTAAGTTCTCCCCTCCTCCCGCACCACCACCACATTCTCCATCACCAACATATCCATATCCGTTCTGAGAAAACAATTGAGGGCTTCCTGAGGGTGGTTTACGATTGGCTCGTTTTCGTTGAAGGAGGTATTTAAAAGTATGGGAACTCCTGTTCTGTTTTTGAAAGCCTTTATAAGGTTGTAATATCTGGGAGAAATGGTTTTATCGACTGTTTGTAATCTGCCGGAACCATCCACATGAGTTACTGCCGGAATTTCTTCCCGGCGGTTTTCTTTGATCTGGAATACTTTTTCCATGAATGGAACATCATCCGTTTGTTCAAAGTAATCGCTGACATCTTCTTTTAAAATGGAGGGAGCGAAAGGACGGAAACTTTCCCTTCTTTTTATTTTTGAATTAATAATTTCTTTTGCATCTTTCCTTCTGGGGTCGGCCAGGATTGAGCGGCCACCAAGCGCTCTTGGGCCGAATTCTGCTCTACCGCTAAACCAACCTACTACTCCACCCTCTGTAAGGCAATCAACGATCTTTTCAAAAAGTACATCGTCCGGTAATTCTGAAAAGGCAATGGAGTTTTCTTTCAGGCAGTCAGTTATTTCCTGATTTGAATAATGACTACCTGTATAAGCAGACATGATTGCCGGCATTATATCCTTCCCGAGCAATTGATGTTGAACATACAATGCTGCCCCCATGGAGATACCCGCATCGTGTCCGGCAGAGGGAATGTAAATATTTTTAAAACCGGTATTGAGTTTTATTTTTCCGTTGGCGACACTGTTCTGTGCAACTCCTCCGGATATGCAGATATTTTTTAACCCGGTTTTCTTTTGCAGACTTTCCATCATGTGAAAAATCGTCATCTCCGTCATTTTTTGAACAGAAGCGGCAATATCATGGTGATGCATATTCAACGGCTCTTCTTTGGACCTTGGCTTTCCAAATAATTCCATCACTTTGCTGCTATACATGGACTGAACTACCGGAATATTATTTTCATCATATGAAATAACGCCATCAGTTCCTTTTCTAAAATAAGAAAGATCCAGTTTGAATAATCCATCATCCGTTAAAGAAATCACCTCCTGCAATTGTTCCACATATTTGGGTTCACCATAGGGTGCCATTCCCATCACTTTATATTCATCGCCATAATGCGGGAAGCCCAGAAATTGAGTAAAGGCTGTATAAAAAATGCCTAATGAATGCGGAAAATCGACAGAATCTAAAACAGTAAATTGGTTGCCTTTTCCGACCGCCGTCATGGTGGTGGTAAAGTCTCCGGATCCATCAATCGAGATACAGGCAGCTTCCTCAAAAGGAGAAGCAAAAAAAGAAGAAGCTATATGACTGCGGTGATGCTCTATCTGTTTTATTTTCGGAATAATACTTTCTACGGATAGACCTGAAAGCTTTGCCAGTTCGTTTTCAATGGAGCCGACTTCCTTACGATTTTGCAAACGGGATTTCACCGCGGAAATACTACCTAAAGGATTTTTAGAAAGATATAGGATCTTCTTCCAGAACTTTGCTTTTGGATCGCGCCCGATGGCAAAATAATCCACCTGCTCAAAGCTAATTCCCGCCTCTTTTATACAAAACTCAATGGCCATACTCGGAAAACCCGCCCAATGTTTGACTCTTCTGAAACGTTCTTCTTCTATGGCTGCCACCAGTGCGCCATCCACAAAAATAGCTGCGGATGAATCGGCATGGTAAGCGTTAATTCCGATGATGATCATGGGTAAAGTTTGGTGGCATTTTAAGAGGGGATTAAAAATTGGAATGTATCATTTTTGATAATCAAAAACAACCTAAATGAGACTATGCCTTTTATGATTCACTTTATGCAAATCAAATACATTATTCAAAAAATACTCAAATAAAAATTAATAATTTTCCGCTGTGATAACTTGTCTTTTGACTGACACCGGATTCTTTCCGGATTCCATTTTACTTAAATCTTTTTTCCAAAACAGAATAATCAAATAAATAAGAAAACTGGCTTTCACCAAATGACCAAGAGAAGTTTGTAATTCACAGTCAGGCCGTATAGGATAATAAAAAACAAGCGGTACAAAAAGTAACAAGAAAGGAAAGGATTTACTAAATTTATAAAATCCATTTAATACCTCACTAAATAATAAACCAAGAAAAAACATGCAAATACATCCACCCAAAATTCCAAAATTGATATAAAAATCTCCCATAGAACTTAGGCCCATGGAAGTTCCTCCTTGTATAGTCATGCCGGAGTATTTCATAAAAAAGAATCGATCCCCGGCATTCAGTTTATCCGGAGCTAAAACCCTTGGCAAAAAAGCAGATTTTAGTATAACCAATAATTGATCTCCATATTCAAAAGTGATATTTTCAGGAACATTTTTCATGATATTTGT
>JBDSBN010000166.1:0-5240 GCA_039921585.1 Ginsengibacter sp.
GAAATTTCAATTATTATTTTATTGTGCTATTCTTTTCTCTTCAGGCACCTTCGCTCAGAAAATCTGGATAAATGTTTATGGCGGAGCCACGAATTATTTGGGCGATCTGCAAGACAAAGCCTATACATTTGATCAGGCTCACGCTGCTGGCGGAATAGGCATAAATTATGACCTTACAGAAAAGTTATCTGTACGCACTTCGCTCCTCGCAGGCAGACTTTCCGCAGATGATAAATATGGCAGTAACAAGACCAGAAATCTGAATTTTTCCAGTAATCTTACTGAGGCCCAACTAGGTTTACAGTATCATTTTACACGATTGGGAGATCATTCACTAACTCCATATGCGTTCGCCGGATTAGCTATATATCGGTTCAATCCGTTTACAACAGACACTCTTGGAACAAAATATTATCTGCGAAGTTTAAGTACTGAAGGACAAGGTTTTATAGAGGGAAAAGATTATTATAATCTGACGGCACTTGCCATTCCTTTTGGAGGAGGTTTGAAATTATCCCTCTCTGAAAATATCAATGTGGGATTAGAAATCGGAATTAGAAAACTTTTTACAGATTACCTTGATGATGTAAGTACAACTTATGTAGATAGGACAGAATTAATTGACAATAGAGGGACCAAAGCAGCAGAGTTAGCCTATAGAGGAGATGAGTTGAAGAATGGCTCACCATACCCGCCTGCAGGCACTATCAGAGGGTCAGTTAAGAAAGATTGGTACTACTTTACTGCGCTTACTTTATCATTCAGATTACCCGGTGAAAACGGAGGCGGTTTTGGTGGAAGAAGATCACAATTTGCCTGCCCGGTGAATGTGAGATAGTTATTTCAACCCGCAGAAAACATCTTACCAAAATATACAAAGATCTAAATTTTAATTACTGATCCTTCATACACAAAAAAAAACCGCCGAATTACTTCAGCGGTCTTCTCTTTATATTTTTATATTTAACTACGTATCTGTTGATTCACCGTACGCAATAGCGGTCGCTTCTTTTACAGCTTCGCTCATAGTTGGGTGAGGATGTATCGCATTTAAAATTTCATGACCTGTGGTCTCTAATTTTCTTGCTACAACCACCTCAGCAATCATTTCCGTTACATTATCTCCAATCATATGGCAACCTAATAATTCACCATATTTTGCATCGTAAATAATTTTTACAAATCCGGTAGTGTCTCCGGCAGAAGCCGCTTTACCACTGGCAATGAAAGGAAATTTGCCGATTTTCAGTTCGTATCCTTCTTCTTTAGCTGCTTTTTCTGTCAGACCAACAGAGGCAATTTCAGGTGTGCAATAAGTACATCCCGGAACGTTTTTGTAATCGATTGGTTCTACTTTTTTACCGCACAAATGTTCTGCAGCATTAATTCCTTCTTTACTTGCCTTATGAGCAAGTGCCTGATGAGGTGTGCAATCTCCAATGGCATATATACCCGGTACATTTGTTTGCTGGTAACCATCAACGATGATTCTTCCATGATCTGTTTTAATACCTAATTCTTCTAATCCGATGTTTTCGGTATTCGGAGAAATTCCAACGGCACTTAAAAGCATATCAGCTTCAAGGATTTCCTCACCGTTCTGCGTTTTGATCGTTGCTTTCACACCATTTCCTGAAGTATCTACTTTTGTTACTTCACTGTTTACCATAATGGTCATTCCCTGTTTCTTAAAACTCTTTTCCAGTTCTTTAGAAATATCTTCATCTTCAACAGGAACGATTTTAGGCAGGAATTCTACGATGGTCACTTTAGTTCCCAGGCTATTATAAAAATAGGCAAACTCAGTTCCTATTGCACCGGAACCTACAATAATTATTGATTTAGGTTGCTCCGGCAAATTCATTGCATCCCTATATCCTACTACTTTTTTCCCATCTAATTTAAGGGCCGGCAATTCTCTTGCTCTCGCTCCGGTAGCAATAATAATGTTCTTTGCTTCGATTGTTTGCTTGCTGCCATCCGCTGCAGTCACCTCTAATTTTTGCGGTCCGGTAAGTTTACCGGTACCCATAATCACTTAAATCTTATATTTCTTCATCAGATACTGAATACCTTTATTCATTTTATCTGCAACACCACGACTTCTTTTGATAATGTTACCAAAATTAAATTTCGGATCATTTATTTCAATGCCGTAATCTGAGGCATGTTTTGCATATTCATATACCTGTGCACTTTTCAATAATGCTTTGGTAGGGATACATCCCCAGTTAAGGCAAATTCCCCCCAGAGTCTCGCGCTCTATGATCGCCACCTTTTTTCCTAATTGTGATGCTCTTATCGCCGCAGGATAACCTCCCGGACCACTCCCAAGAACAATTAAATCGTATGCCATATGGTTGTTTATGTTTTTGTTTTAAAAATGTAATTAAAAAGCGGTGCGAAAATACTTTAGAATACGCAAAGCGCAAAAAGTAAAGAATAACACACCTTTTAAAAGGCGAATTTAATCAATTAATAGGTTTAGAATAAAACCGAAGGATGAATGGTGCTGCCCAGAGACATTTTTTATAATTGAAGGCATTCGACCTCTTAAATAAACTTTCTTTATTTTTATCCTTCTTACTCTTGTGAACCCTATTCGAAAACAAATTACTCCATTTATGAGATTCCTTTCAGCTGTATCCATGATATCTCTTATAATATTTGCTTCCAGTTGCACTAGTACCAGGAAATCTACAACAACTCCCGCTACTACCGGTTCTGCCAATGCAATGGATATCCGAAGTAGTGTGGTTATTAAAAAGAAGGTTCCTGCAATAACTATTCAGACAAAAAATACCCCGGCCAGTGAGGTAGTCAAATTTGCCGAAACTTTACTTGGAGTTAGATATAAATATGGTTCTTCTGATAAAAAGAATGGCTTTGATTGTTCCGGATTTATCACCTATGTTTTCAATAGATTTGATATTAAAGTACCCAGAATCTCCTCTGATTTTACGAATGCCGGAAGAGAAATATTATTAAAAGACAGTCGCCCGGGTGATTTGATTTTATTTACAGGAAGCGATGCCAAAAGCGGGGTAGTAGGGCATATGGGAATTATTACCAAAAACAACAATGGCTGGGTTGAATTCATCCATGCCAGCACAAGTAGGGGAGTGATGATCTCAGGAATGAATTCCTATTTTATTCCACGCTATGTAAAAACGAATCGGATTTTTAATAAGTAATCTTTAATTCAGGTGATATCTGATGCAGAATTTGAACATATAAATATTAAAATTTAAACTTCAGTACTCATCACATAATCATTCATAAAATATCCTTTCCCAATATTTATATCCTCTTCTCTAAGGATATCGAATCCATTTTTTCTATAAAAATGAACCGCTTTATTATTTCGGTTTACATTTAATTGGAGCGTTTTTCCTCCTTTCTCTATGGCGGCATTTTTTGCAAAATCCAATAATGTTAGTCCGATACCTGCTCCCTGCATTTCAGGTAAAACATAAATCTTATTCAGTTCAAAAATAGTTGGATCATCGGAGTTTTTGGCCAGGGAAATAAAACCCACAGGTTCTTCGTCTTTAATCGCCAAATAAAAGACATGATCGGCTTCTATCATCTGCGCTGTTAGAGCTTTGTGGGAATAAATCAAGCGTAACATATATTCCAACTGGTCCGAAGAAAGAATTTCGGCATAAGTTGCCGGCCATATTTTTCTTGCAAGATTCTGAATGGTTTGTATGTCTTCAGGTCCGGCGTGTACAATACTGATCATCTGGTAATAAAAAGTTTAAAATTAGGTGCTAAAAATCTGTTGCCTTCTTTATCATTCAGCAAAATATCGAAAAAATAAAATTCTTCTCCTTTCTGAAGCTGATATCCCACATTTTCAATCCATATTTTTGGAAGGGGAGTTTCTGTAAAGGAACCGGCAGAAATCGTAAATGTTTCTTCCAGTTTTCCTGTTTCCTGATTTTGTATGAAGCTTTTTTTCCGATAAAGAAACCGGTAGTTTTCTATTTTATATTCAACCTTTTTATTATCGGTGATTTTCAAAGGAAGGGCTAAAAGAAATTTAGCCGTTTCCTTATTAATACTATCTCCATTTTGATGAATACCTAAAGTAACTGTAACAACGGGTTTCTTAAACTTTTCCGTCACCTTCTGCTGTGCAAATAAAGCTGTGGACAGAACGGTGACACACAAAAAACAAAACAATCGTTTAAATAAAGTATTCATCGGGTTAAATTTAAATAAAAAAGTTTACCGTAAAGCTTGCAAACTGACTTCTAAAAGATTGATTTTTTCTTCCGCATCATGCTTTTTCTTTTGCTCCAGATCTATTATTTCCGGCTTCGCATTTAGCATGAAACGTTCATTGTTTAATTTCTTTTCTACAGACATCAAAAATCCTTTGTAATAATTCAGATCTTTTAAAAGCTGTTCCCGTTGCGCCTCTGTATCAATTTCAATAGCACATTTAACAAAAATCTTTTCATTGCCCACAACAAGAGTGACAGTGGGGTCATCAATTTTTTGATTAAATGAAAGGGAGTCTGCATTTACCTGCTTGACAAGAATAGATTGAAAAACTTCATAGGATTTCTCATCGGAAGTTTCAATAAATAATGAAATGGTTTCTTTCGGCTTTAAATTAATTTTATTCCGGGCATCCCGGAGGGTAGTAATCAGTTCTTTTAATTTTAATCCTGTTTTCAGGTTTTCGTTGTTTGGAACAAATACAGGAGCATATTGTTTCACCATCAGATCTTCCTTTCTTTCTTTTAACAAGTGGAAAATTTCTTCCGTAATAAAAGGCATAAAAGGGTGTAATAATTGCAGGAGATCATCAAAATAACCAACCGTTTTATCATACACTTTTTGATCTATAGCACTACCATATTCAGGCTTAACCCATTCCAGATACCAGCTACAGAAGTCATCCCAGATAAGTGAGTAGATGGATTTTAACGCTTCACTTAATCTAAATTGTCTCATGAGTATTTCCACATCATTCTTCACTTCATTTAAGCGGTTTTCAAACCAGGTAATTGCAAAATGATTTGCTTCCGAAACAGTTCCTTTCGGGTTATTTTCCTGCTTATCGCTTATCAATTTCTCCTCCCACATTTTCACCAGCTTTAATGCATTCCAAAGCTTATTATTAAAATGCTTTCCTTGCTCTAAACTACTTTCATCGAAAAGCAGATCATTTCCTGCCGGAGAAGAAATCATAATTCCAAAACGAACGGCATCAGCGCCATATTGAT
>JBDSBN010000167.1:0-7519 GCA_039921585.1 Ginsengibacter sp.
GATAAACCGCCAACAGTCGTGTTTTTAAACTGAAAATTATAGGGTATTGTATATTCTCCAAGAAATTTCAGGGTTGTAATACTTTGAATTGTACTAAGCTTTTTTACAGAAGTGCAAGAGCTGGAAAATAATAGTACAAAAATTATAATCTGGATTTTACTTTTCATTAGGATTGACTTGTAATATAAAGCTGCACAAACTTTGCTATATGATTTGCAAATAAACAAAACATTTTGTTTCCTTTTATTTTAAAAAGGACATTAAAATGATTTTAAACAATTTAATCAACATTTATGCAAGAATCTAATGTTACAGAGAAAACGTATGTCCAACCTCTTTGGTTTTCAGTATTGAGGATTTTTCTTGGTTTATATTTACTTTGGAAAGGAATCGTTTTTATACGCGATACCACCTTGTTGGAACAATTAATTGAAAGAACAGGAGTGGGCGTTTTTTCTCAAAATTCGAGTACTTTATCTTTTGTAGTAGCATACCTGAGCTTGCTTTGCGGATTGTTTATTGCAACCGGATTGTTTACTAAATTAAGTTCTGTTATACAGATTCCAATATTGATTGTGGCTGTATTTTTTGTGAATATTAACCGGATAGACACGAGTGCAGCCGAATTGGTTTTGTCAATTATTACCCTTTGTCTATTAATATTTTTCGCGATCAAAGGCAGTGGCTCTCTTTCGGCAGATGAGTTTTTCAGATCCTATTATAAAGCCGGAACGGAAGATGGACAAACAAAGAAGTTTTTTACTGCAGATAAGAATGCCTATTAAAAAACAGTACATTAATTGAAATGTCAAGTTAATCAAAGGGCACATTTTTGTGGATGTTAATCTGTTGATTATTTATGTTCCTATTTTTACAGGAATAATAATCACTAAAATTCTGAAACGATGTCATCCCGAAATATTTTTTTCACCATTATTTCTTCTTTAATTATGATCGTCGGAAATAGTTGTCAGTCATCCAGTGATTATTATCTCATAGCGGGCACATATACCAAAACGGACAGTAAGGGGATTTACTTGTATCATTTTAATGTTGAATCAGGCGAATTCAAATTAGTAAGTAGTACAGAAAGCGCCAACAATCCTTCTTTTATTGCTTTGGCTGGAAATAATTTATATGCCGTAAATGAAACCGGTGGTGAAAATCCCGGAAGTGTTAGTGCATATTCATTCGATAAAGTTAATGATCGGTTGACTTTTTTAAACGCCCATCCCTCCGGAGGCGATGCACCTTGTTATATAACCGTAAGTGATGATAAGAAATGGGTTGTTGTAGGTAATTATTCCGGAGGAAATTTTTCTGTTCTTCCGGTCAATGATGACGGGTCCTTGAGTGCTGCCATACAAACAATTCAACATGAAGGCTCCGGACCAAATAAAGACAGGCAGAATGATCCTCATGTTCATTCCACCATGTTTTCGCCGGACAATCAATATTTATTGGTAACAGATCTGGGACTGGATAAAATAATGGTCTATAAGTTTGATACCGAAAGCATGAAGCCGGTAAGTGATACTCCTGTTTCTTCAGTAGCGGTTACCCCAGGAAGTGGTCCAAGGCATATCGCCTTCGGTAAAAATGGGAAATTTGTCTATCTCGTAAGAGAATTAGATAATAGGGCAAATGTGTTTTCATTTAATGATGGAGAACTTAAACAAATTCAGGAAGTGCCCAGGCATCCTGATGGAAATTCACTGAAAATGGATGGTGCAGAAGTCGTTGTTTCTCCGGATAATCGGTTCTTATATATATCCAACAGAGGGGATGAAAATTCACTTTCAATTTTCTCCATTGATGAGACAACCGGGAAATTGAAAGCGATTGGTTATGAATCTGTGGGAGGTAGAAGTCCGCGAAATTTCATCATCGATCCAACAGGAAATTTTCTATTAGTAGCCAACCAAAATTCGAATAACATAACCATCTTTAAACGCGATAAAGAAACCGGACAAATTAAAAAAACAGATCTGGAGATAGAAATTCCAATGCCCGTTTTTTTAGCCATGAAACCTAAGTAAATAGTTTATTTATTCGTTACCTCCGGTTCATTTTTAATTTTCATTATTTCTAATTATTTTAAGCACATGGAAACAGTGCATCTTATTATTTCAGGCAAAGTGCAGGGAGTTTTTTACAGAGCTTCTGCAAAGAAGAAGGCAGAACAATTAAACGTACGCGGCTGGATTAAAAACACTCCGGAGGGAAATGTAGAGGCAACTGTTACCGGGGAAGCCGGGAAGATTCAAGATTTTATCCAATGGTGTCAATCCGGGCCAGATAAAGCAGTTATAAAAGATATAAAAATTTACAAACAAGATTTCCAGGAATTTGATGCGTTTACAATTAAACGATAACGATACGGAAAAATTTTACCAGGAATCTTATCGCCGCAGAAGAGTGCGTCCGTTCCGGGTTTCAGTGATCTATAAATTCGGCGATTCCAATTTCAAATTATTCAAACGGAATGGAGGCAGAGATGGAATGGAAGAGGGTGGATATGGTATGTAAGAAAATAATTCAAATAAAAAAGCCGGCAGAATTTTTTAATTTGCCGGCTTTTTTATTTTTCTTTAAAAATTATAAGTTCAACGCCGCATTCATATTTCTTACAGCCTCTGCACTATTATTAAACGCTGCCTGTTCTTCTTCATTCAATTTAAAATCAATGATTTTTTCCCAGCCATTTTTTCCTACCACAACAGGAACGCCCATGCAAATATCATTTTGTCCATACTCTCCTTCAAGCATCACACAGCAAGGCATTAATCTTTTTTCATCGCGTACGATTGCTTCTACCAAAGCAGCTCCTGCAGCACCGGGCGCATACCAGGCACTTGTGCCTAATAATTTAGTTAAAGTGGCACCACCTACCATTGTGTCTGCGGCTACTTGCTTTAATGTTTCTTCATCCAATATATTTGAAACCGGAGTGCCGTTATATGTCGCAAGTCGGGTTAAAGGAATCATGGTCGTATCTCCATGACCGCCGATCACTACACCATGTAAATCTTGTGTAGAACAATTCATCGCCTGAGATAAATAGTATTTAAATCGTGCACTATCCAATAATCCTCCCATTCCAATAATTTGATTCTTTGGTACTCCGCTTGTTTTCAGTGCCAGGTAGGTCATTGTATCCATCGGATTGCTGATCACAACGATAATGGCCTTTGGAGATTCTTCTAAAATTTTGGTTGTCACATCTTTTACAATCCCTGCATTAATTCCGATTAATTCTTCTCTGGTCATTCCTGGCTTACGGGGAATGCCTGAGGTGATCACCACTACATCACTTCCTGTGGTTAATTTATAATCATTATTACTTCCAATTATTTTGGTGTCGCTTCCCAATAAGGTAGCACTCTGAAGAAAATCCATCGCTTTCCCCTGGGTAATTCCTTCTTTAATATCCAACATCACCAATTCTTCGCAAAGTTCTTTTCTTGCAATATTATCGGCACAAGTAGCGCCCACAGCGCCTGCACCTACTACGGTTACTTTCATTGTATTTTATTGTTTATTATAAAAATTGTTGAGATTCAAAGGTAATGAATAATGAGTATTGCTTTTAAAGAAGGTTGGATGGGGAGGGTAGTTTGTGAATTGTTGAATGGTTGAATTGTTGAATGGTTGAATGGTTGAATTGTTGAATGGTTGAATGGTTGAATTGTTGAATTGTTGAATGGTTGAATGGTTGAATGGTAGGGTATGACGTCCTTCATCGCCAAGGGCTACAGCCAACCGCCAATCGCCAACCGCCAACCGCCAACCGCCAACCGCCAACCGCCAATCGCCAACCGCCAACCGACAACAGCAACCCCTACAATTCATTTAGTATATCCTCAATCTTCACCGCGCCCTCAAAAGATTTTTTAAATTTCCCTTGTTTGTCATAAATATATGTTGAAGGGAATGTGTTCATACTAAAAAAAGTGGGGAAAAAATAATTATTATCTCTTGCCATGGTGATTTGCGGATAGTTTCCAATTTTATAATGATTATAGTAAGTCATCATTTGATCCCAGGGAAAATAGCTGATCATGATAATTTGTGCATCTTTAAATTTCTTAAGATTCTTAATGATTTCTTCAGTTTCGTATTGACAATGATTGCAATCAGGGCTAAACATAAAAAACAACGTGTTGACTTTCTTCTTTAAATGTTCTCTGGTTAAAGTTGTGCTGTCCGGGGTTTTCGCTAATACGAATTGTGGGATTGTTGGAAACCTTAAGTAAACAGGGGTATCGGTAGCCGTGTTTTCCTGTGCAGAAACATTTGTAAATGTAATCGCGGAAAGAAAGACAAAAAGAATGAATTTATTCATGACAATAATTTTTACAACTAAAGTACCTGATTTTCAAATGATCAGGCTATAAAAGATTTCATTTTAACAGGAAAATAAGTAAAAAATAAGGAGTAAATTTTCCCTTCAATAAAATATGAGCTATTATTCGAAACCTAAAACAAATAATTTACCTTTGCAACCTCATAAAAATTTATAAATATGGCATCTACATCAGATATCAGAACCGGTTTGATATTAAAAATCGAAGGGAATCTGTACACTGTGATTGAATTTGGACAAAATAAAACTGCCCGTGCGGCCGCAAAAGTTTGGGCAAAATTAAAAGGAGTGGATAACAACCGCACCATAGAGCAAACTTGGAATAGTGGAGAAACAATTCATCCTGTAAGGGTTGAAAAGCGCCCTTACCAGTTTTTATTTAAAGATGATACCGGGTACACTTTTATGGATACTGAAACGTATGAACAAATAGCTGTTGCTCCCGAAATGGTTGATGCTCCTCAGTTTTTAAAAGATGGACAGGAAGTATCTGTTTTAATCAATACAGAAACCGATCAGCCAATGGGCGTTGAATTACCGGATAAAATTACCATGAGGGTCACTTACAGTGAGCCTGGCGTTAAAGGGGATACTGCTACCCGTACGCTAAAGCCTGCAACAGTTGAAACCGGTGCTACTGTAAACGTTCCGCTTTTTGTAAACGAGGGGGAATTAATCAGAGTCAATACTAAAACCGGAGAATACGTTGAAAGAGTAAAAGAATAAATCAATCAGTAATTTTCTCATTTCTGTATTATCTTAGCTATCATTTTTACATTTATTAAAATATATACTATTCCATTATGGACATAAAACAAATCCAGGAGTTGGTGAAGCTTATAAATAAAAGCAACATCGGCGAATTAAGCATTGAAAAAGATGATTTTAAAATCACGATCAAACAAAAGAAAGATGCAGCAGCTATTGTAGCACCTTCTCCCGCCTATTTTCAACAGGCTTTACCTGCACCTGCTGCACCTTCTGCACATCATGTAGCTCCTGCTGCAGAGAAGATAGAAGCAGCCGCCGCAGCACCAAAAGAAGATAATTATATCGTTGTAAAGAGCCCGATGATCGGAACTTTTTATCGTCAGGCAGGACCAGATAAGCCGTTATTCGTAAACGTAGGTGATCAAATAGAAGTTGGAAAAGTTCTTTGCATCATTGAAGCAATGAAACTATTCAATGAAATAGAAAGTGAAGTATCAGGAAAAATAGTGAAAATCTTAGTTGAAGATGCATCACCAGTAGAATTTGATCAGCCTTTATTTATGGTTGATCCATCCTAGTTTTTCATTCGAAGAATCTAAATCAGTTTTTCGGTTTAAAAGAGAAGTAAAAGAGCGAGTTGATTTTATTGCGTTTTTTGGAAAGATAATGTGAGAAATAATCAACCTAAATTAGAAGGGTTTTTAAGTGCCATTTGGTTTTACTTTTAGTTTATTAAATCCCCGATTAATTAGAAAGATTTTGAGTTGTATTTTAGTTTCAAATGAAATATTTTAGATAAACGCAAAGTTTATTCGAAATAAAAAAGTGAATAAAAAACACCCGTTATTTTAATCAATCACAAATTAAGAAACCAAATGCCCCGTTATGTAACATTGATAGGGTAGCTAGTACATTACATATGTTTAAAAAGATACTTATAGCAAATAGGGGAGAAATTGCCCTTAGAATTATCAGGACTTGCAAGGAAATGAATATCAAAACCGTAGCGGTCTATTCTACGGCAGATAAAGACAGCCTGCACGTTAAATTTGCAGATGAGGCAGTTTGTATAGGCAAACCTTCCAGTGCTGATAGCTACTTAAATATTCCAAGCATCATGGCTGCGGTAGAAATTACCAATGCGGATGCAGTACATCCTGGATATGGATTCCTTGCAGAGAATGCACGGTTTGCACAAATTTGTATGGACCATGGGATCAAATTTATAGGACCAACTCCATTGATGATTAATTCGATGGGTGATAAAGTCACTGCAAAGGAAACCATGATTCGTGCAGGAGTTCCGGTTGTTCCGGGAGTAGATGGATTATTGGCGGATGTAAAACATGCGAAAGAATCTGCCCGAAAAATTGGCTACACTGTAATTCTAAAAGCAACAGCTGGCGGAGGCGGAAAAGGAATGCGCGTAGTTTGGGATGAAAAGGATATTGAAAAAGCCTTTGCAAATGCCAAGTCAGAAGCTGCTGATTCATTTAAGAATGATGGTATTTACATGGAGAAATTCGTGGAGGAACCACGTCATATAGAAATCCAGATCGCCGGTGATCAGTTTGGAAATGTTTGTCACTTAAGCGAAAGAGATTGTTCTATTCAACGCCGTCATCAGAAATTGGTGGAGGAGTCTCCTTCGCCATTCATGACTTCCGAATTACGGGAGAAGATGGGTGAAGCTGCTATCAAAGCGGCTGCTGCAATCAATTATGAAAGCGTAGGAACAGTGGAGTTCTTAGTAGATAAAAACCGGGATTTCTATTTCATGGAAATGAATACCCGAATTCAAGTAGAGCATTGTGTTACGGAAGAAGTCATTAATTACGATCTGATTAAAGAGCAGATTAAAATTGCAGCAGGCGAAAAGATATCAGGAAGAAATTATTTCCCCGAAATGCATGCAATAGAATGCCGTATTAATGCGGAAGATCCTTACAACGATTTTAGACCGTCACCTGGTCGCGTTACAACGCTACATACTCCTGGCGGGCACGGCGTAAGGGTTGATAGTCATTTATACGCCGGATATGTTATTCCTCCCTATTATGATAGTATGATCGCAAAGCTGATTGCAGTTGCTCAAACTCGAGAGGAAGCAATTGATACTATGAGCAGAGCTCTTAGTGAATATGTGATTGAAGGTGTTAAAACCACCATTCCTTTTCATGTGCAATTAATGCAGGATGAAGAGTTTAGAAAAGGAAACTTCACGACGAAATTTATGGAAACTTTTAAAATGAAATAATTTCATCTTAAAATATTTATAATAATAAAGGCCGGAATTTCCGGCCTTTATTATTTACGTGTGTCAGGCATGTATATAAGCTATAGGGTGCAAGTCCCGAACACGCTTTACAGTAGGGAGTGTTAGCCAATAGCAAGGGTGTCGCGGGCGACTGCGAATCTGAAGGAAGCTGGCGGCAAAAGTCC
>JBDSBN010000168.1:0-21026 GCA_039921585.1 Ginsengibacter sp.
TGTCCCCGCGGATGGAGCAATTGTTTTATCGATTAAAAGATCAGTCGTTAAACGCTTATAAATATCCAACGACACATTAAACCGGCGCTTCCAAAAACTGAGGTCTAACCCGGCATTATAATTCATAGTGCGCTCCCATTTCAAATCAGGATTCCCGATCGTAATAGGTACGGCTCCGATTCCGTTCAGGTATAGTAAATCCTTATTGAACCGGTAGGTTGTGAGTGCCTGGTAAGAGGCAAAATTAATTTTACCGGTATATCCAACGCTGCCACGAAGTTTCAAAAGATCTATCCAATCGGCCTGGGCAAAAGATTCATTATGTATATTCCAACCGGCTCCTGTAGACCAGAAATGTCCGTAACGATTATTAACGCCAAATTTGGAAGACCCTGAAACCTGATAAACTCCATCCAAGTAATAGCGATCCTTATACATGTAGTTCAGGTTTAAAAAGCTTCCTACATCCGTACTTAGATCCTGAAATCCGGTAGGTCGTGCTCCAAGAGGATATGAGGCTGCAAAATTCATAAACCGCAATTCATCTGAATAAAACCCTATTCCGCTAAATCCTGAATTTCTAAAATCAGAACGGTTAATAATTCCTCCTAGGTTTACAGAAAGTAAACTGTTATTTTCAAATAGATTATTATAAGAACCCACCAGGTTACCAGAATACACCAAACCTTTATTGTTTATCTGCACCATTGAACCCTTTCTTAAAGGATCCGTTTCATTTCTGAACTGACCAGCAAGAGGTGAAAGGTAATCTTCCGCAAACCCATTATTAACTCCTATGTTCCAATGAGAGGTTACCCGGAATTGATCATTGATGACCCAACGGGCATCAAAATCATTACTAAAAGATTGTGTGTTATTCACGCTGTATGAACCAAGGGAAGCATTGTATAGAGGATTATCTATATCCCATGAAAGCACTTTATTTAGAACTCCAAATGAGTCACGAATACGATCATAAGGGTTCACAAATGTATATTGGGAAAATGGTCCGTAAGGAGTTGCTTTGGTATCAATTCTTGAAAAACTGGTTCTGTTTGTAAATGACACTCCGTTCGGAGCATAATACTCTAAAGCAAAACCAATTCCATAGCGCTTTCTGTAATCATCTTTCATCACACCTTCTACCGAGCCATACCGGGCATTTAATTCAAATCTCGTTTTATCTGATCCACCGGAAAGACGTAAAGAATGATCCAGGGAATATCCTACTCTCGATGGCTGTGCCATCCAATCGGTATTAACTCCTCTGCGCACTTCTTTGAATCTAACATTATACAGCGAATCTAATCTTGGAATTTGAGTAACATCCTCAGAATTATATAAACCGGCTAACCGCTCATATTCCAATTTATCTTTTGCATTTAAAAGTTTGTAATCGCTAAAATCCGGAAATTGAATACTTCCTGTCGCATTATAAGTGATTCTCATTTTACCGCCGCTGATCTTTGTCCTCTCGATCACAATCACTCCATTTGCTGCCTTCGCTCCATAAAGAGCAGCTGCAGATGCATCTTTTAAAACAGTAACCGTTTCTATTTCATTTATATCCATGTCATACAAATCCTGCATGGAAATAATTGTCCCGTCTCTTACTATCAATGGCTGATTCACTCCCTGGTCGTCGTTCGCAAAAGAGGTAACTCCTCTAACCAAAATCTCAGGAACTTTATTAGGATTCGATCCCTGCGCTTTTTCCTCTACTTTCAAAAGACCTGGAGTAACGGTACTTAACGCTTCAAAAATATTGGTGGGCGAAACTGCTTTCAGTTCAGCTCCCGTAAATGTAACAGCAGCCCCGGTAAAGCTTGATTTGCTTTTAGCATAATATCCGGTCACCACGACTCCTTCCGACACATTTACTGTAAAACTCATGGATACATTAATGGTTTGACGACCGCGTATTTCAATTTCCTGTGTTTCCATTCCTACAAAGGAGAAAACCAACACCTTACTCTCTTCCTTTACTTCAAGCGTATATCTCCCCTCATCATCAGTGAGCGTACCGATCTTTGTTCCTTTTACATTGACAGATGTTCCGCCTAAGGGATTTCCGTTCACATCCTTCACCTGCCCCTTAATAATAATTTCCTGTGGAGCATTTTCAGGAACCACAGCAATTGGTGCAACCGGAATAGCCGGTTCTTCTTTTTTCGCTGTAATGAAAATGGTGTGATTTTTAATGTAATAAGTGATGGGTTGATGTTTAAACGCTTCTTTTAAAAGAGTTTCAACCGGAACTTTTTTAAGATCAAGTGACACAGGATGCACATTCTTCAAAACACCTGCATTATAAAAAAACACATAATTTGTTTGCGATTCAACACTGGCAAATATGGTTTCAATGCTGACATTTTTACCTAAGAAGCTAATATTTTGCGCAAAAACTTCTCCTTTTACATGGATCGTTGTTGTTAAAAGCATTAAAATAGCTAGTTTCATAAGTAGTATTTTTTGTAGCCGGCCTCTTTCTTTTTTTTCGTTCGAAGAATGCCGTTTTAAAACAGTTGGAATCATACCTTTACAATGATTTAGGTTAATTAAAATTGAGGGATTTGAGAATTTTTAAAACCTGAACTCTTGCCGTTTCGTCTGATCACGAAGCGGCTTTTTCAAAGCTTCAATAAAAAATAAATTCACCTGGGATATTCTATTAGAAATTCCGGCGAGAATGAAAATTTTAAGTCATAGAAGTATTTATTTTTAAGGTTTAATAATTAATGTATTTCCCACTCTTTCAAAATGGATATCATTTTTTAAAAACTCCAGAACATCTGATAATTTGAGGTCACGCTGTATTTTTCCTTTAAATTTCACAGGAGAAATATTACCCTCATAAATTACATTCAAGTCATACCATCTCGCTAATTGCCTCATTACTAATTCAATGTCCGCATTGTCGAATTGAAAATATCCTTCCTTCCAGGCGATTGCTTCGCTTGCATTTGTTTTAAATCTCTTGGATAGAGAATTATTTTTATGACTTAGACTTGCTTCCTCACCCGGAACAAGCATGATGGACCGATTGGAACTATTTACTTCCACTGATCCTTCGAGTAATGTAGTCTTAATGGCGCTTTCATCATTATAGGAATTAATATTAAAACTCGTTCCATAAACTTTTACCTCTGCATTGTTCACTTTTACAATAAATGGTTTCGCAGTATTCTTCGCAATTTCAAAATAAACTTCTCCTGTAATTTCTACTTTTCGCACATTCTCATTAAACGTGGCCGGAAACCGAATGGAAGAAGAAGAATTCAGCCACACTTTTGACCCGTCTTCTAATAATAGCTTATACTGTCCACCTCTTGGTGTCATGACTGTATTGTATTTAATGATAGACTGATCACCACCTTTTGTCAAGTTAAAAGCAAGCTGCCCATCACCAGGTTTTGTGATTTCTGTATTTCCCTGCTTTAAAAGATGCCCCTGTACTGCATCATCTAAATTTATAACCGTTCCATCCTCCAGTAACAAAGTAGCTATATTGCCACCGGGCGCTACATCATCGTTGTTTATTTGCACCGGCATTTTTTCAGCCAGGGATGTATTATGTTTCTTTGAAGATATATTTGCGAAGTACAAACCAAACGAAACCAGAAGTAGAATTGAAGCAGCCGCAGCTACCCGGATCCATTTTTTGGAACTATTAATGGAAATGACTTTGTTCTCTGAATCCATTTGAATGTGATTCAGAATATTCTTTTTCATCTCGTTATAAACTCTTTCTTTTTCTTCTGCCGATCTTCCGGCAATACTTTCCGGATGATTTTCAAACTCATCATAATAGAGATTGATAAAATCAATTTCCTCCGCTGTAGCGTTTCCCGCTACATACTTCTTGATCAATTTTGCTAAATCCCTCTTTATGTTTCTCATACTTAAAAAAGACTAGTTTATATAAGTATGTAAGAAAAATCACCAATAGTCCCAAAAGAAAATAACTTTTTTTTAAGAAAGAGGAAATTTGGATGCGAAGGGCAGAAAAATCACCTTTATGAATTGGTTAAAAAAGAGTTCTTTGCCAATTTTCCGATCATGAAAAAAATGAAATTCTCAATAGGAATTCAAAATTTATAAAGTAGAATGGAAATGTGTGCTATGATTTTCTTTAAAAAAATATCATCCATAATACCGGAAATAAATGGGCCATTTTTGTACGCAAGCTTTGCCGCGCATTGCCCAATTGATTATGAACCGTTTTTTGGGAGAGATTCAATCTTATAGAAATTTCTTTTGCGCTGAGCTGATCGTTTTGATTTAATAAAAAAATCTTCCTTCGCTTTTCGGGTAATGTTTTAGCCCAGGCATCAATGAGAGAGTCCTGCTCTTTTTTATGGATATGAGCGTCTGTCTCAAGAGAAATATCCGTTATGTTTTCAAAAGGCTCGACAAAGTGAGCGGATATTTTATTCTTAGCATAGAAATTAAGTACCTGAAAACGTACGGCAGTATGAAGATAGGCAGAGAGGTTCTCAATCTCAAGTGTTTCCCGGCGATTCCATAAATCAATAAAGATATCCTGGATAATGTCCTTACACACATCATCCCGCCGAATTCTTTTATAGGCATTATCATACAGTTCCTCCCAATAAAAATCATACAATTCCGTGAAAGCGATATGGCAGTCAGCCTTTAGTCTTAATAATTGATTTGAACCAAAAAAAGTACCTGATGATTTCATTTAGTCGCAAAAAGTATTATGATGATGCTAGTGCGAATATAAAAATAAAAAAACTACTTCTCTCTCTCTATAAATTTATATCTCTTCATTTCAATAAAATACTATAACTATCATCTACTTTTATCCCTATTAATCAATAACACTCTCCATCACCCCACCTGAAAAAAACTCCTCTAATTCTTTCAAAGTTTCGGTATTGGTCTGTATATCTTTTATAATTTCACCTTTGTTTAAAACAACGATGCGGGAGCAAACTTCTGTGGTATGGATGAGGTCGTGACTGGAAATTAAGAAGGTAATATTTTTTTGCCTGGCGATATCCCGAATAAGAGCTTTCAATCTGTATTGGGTGGTGGGATCTAAATTGGCAAAGGGTTCATCCAGGATAATGATTTCGGGATAACCTATCAAGGCGCCGACAATACCAACTTTCTTCTGGTTTCCTTTGGATAGATCACGGATGTATTTCTTTTTATTTAAGATCTCATCATTAAATAATTCTTTGAAAGGCTCCAGAAATTCGTTGACTTGTGCCTTGTTCTGACCTCTTAATTCACCAATAAAATAAAAATATTCTTCCGGTGTCAGATATCCGATAAGAAAACTTTCATCAATAAAAGCACCGGTAAAGCTTTTCCAGTCTTCACTTTTATTGACAATTATGCCATTACTTGTTACCCCTCCCGTATCAGGCCCAATCAGGTCCAGAATCAAGCTAAATAAGGTCGTTTTTCCGGCACCATTGTTTCCGACCAGGCCAAAGGATTGACCATTTGGAATCTCCAGTTTTGGGATATTTAAAACAGTAACATTATTATATTCTTTCGTTAGATTTTCGATCGTGATCATGTTAAACCTTTTTAATTTTTTTCTTTATAAGCAGCCAGTGTAGCGTACTTCTCTTTTTTATACACATCTTCTATAATGGAAAATACTTTATTTCGCAAAGCCAGACCTACTATTCCCAGGATAGCAACAGATAGGTAACCTGCTTCAATACCCCAGTATTTATGAAACACATAAAATATGACAAGGGGCAACAGCAGTTTTGGCAATGTAATCAGCAATGTTTTTAAATTAAAAGCTTTCTTATCACCAAAGGCTTTCTTCCCACTTGTGAGATCAATTGGCGTTTTCACATAAGCTCCACCCAACAAAACAAGGTGTGCATTTACGCCGATATTATAAATTCCGCCAACAATAATGGCCATATAAACCTCCCAACCCAACACTAAATAAAAAGCAGATACGAGGACACTGATAGTCGTGGCAATGACAATCAGCCACCATTTGGATAAAAGATATTCCTTGTACTTAATACTCTGACTCATCATCAACGGATAGTAAGCACTATCCCAACTCGGCACAAAACCACCAAAAGTAAACAGGAATCCGCCGGAGACAAAAAGGCCGGCAAATAGTTGCCAGGTAGGCCCTTCGTAAGATTTACTTGAAAAAATCAACAACCCATAAAAGAGAAAGAAAATACTGATCAATACAGTTGATTTCGAACGCTTATTTCGCTTGATCAGTTTAATATCATTTTTTAAAAACGTTCCTAATGTGCCGAATTTTTCCAGCCAGGCAAAACTCTCTGTATCCGCTTCTATCTGCTTAGGTTGTACGGCTTCATCTATGCGCAGAATTTTTTTGAAGTAATTAAAACTATATCTATAAAGAAAAACCGGAACCGAAATCATCCCAAAACCCAAAGCAGGATAATCATAAAACGCCTGAAAGACCGGGCCTGTATAGATACTAATATCCAGGTATTCATAATATTGCAACGCACCAAACGTGATTAATACGAGAGCAACAACAATAAATAACCGATTGAGGTTATCTATCAGAAGATTTAAATAGTTGTTGGCATACACTAGAGATGCTATAGCAATATGCCAGGCCAGGGCGCCGGCTATCGAATACCCATTCACCAAAAGAAAAAGGGTAAACGGCAAAAAGAAAAAGGCCGCGTAAATATTAAAAATAGAAAAGGCAGATTTACCCAGCAAAAAGTGCACAATTTTTCCTTTTCTCAGAGGCATACTTAAAAAAGGTTTGACATACATCACCGGTGACTTTTGCATAAAATAGCGGATCATCAGATCTGCAAGCCACCAATAGATCAGGTATTTATTAACCGTAGATAACGGCTCCAAACTTTTTTCTTTCAACGCAAAAAATGCAGCAACTCCCAAAAACAAAATCAATAAAAGGTAGAATACACCAATAATTCCTAAAAAGATCTTCAGAAAAAGATTCATTTTAAATGAAGCTGACCTGGAAAATGATTTCCATTCTAACAGAAGGAATTGTTTGATCATGCAGTGCGATTATTTAGGTTAAGAAAAACTGCTTTGTTAAGAACCCTTAAAGTATTTAACGGAAGAATTGTATGAGAAACATTTTTCCGGTATCTCTGAGGGGAGGACAAAAAGGCAAATCTCTCCAATAAATCCTGGAAATGTAAAGGATATAGTTCTGAAAATCAAAATTTTTCCATATTATATTCAACGGCCTGTTAACGTTTCAGCCAAAAAGGCCAAAATTGGTATCTTTGCCCATTAAATAAAAAAGCATGAGCAAAAAAGGGAAAGTGCTAATGGCAATGAGTGGCGGTATTGATAGTACAGTAGCTGCTCTGATGCTGCACAAGGAAGGGTATGAAGTTGTTGGAATTACCATGAAAACATGGGATTATGCCTCCAGTGGAGGGGACAGCAATAAGCAAACGGGCTGTTGTAATATTGATAGTTTTAATGATGCCCGGGCCGCCGCAGTGGAGCATGGTTTTCCACATTTTATTTTAGATATACGGGAAGAATTTGGAGATTTTGTTATTGATAACTTTGTAGAAGAATATATTGCGGGTCGCACGCCAAATCCTTGCGTGCTATGCAATACACATATAAAATGGCGTGCCCTTTCTAAAAGAGCCGATGCTCTTGGATGCGATTTTATTGCTACCGGGCATTATGCGCAGGTACATCAACATACGAATGGCCGATATTTTTTGAGAAAAGGAATTGATGAAACAAAAGATCAAAGTTATGCGCTGTGGGGATTGCATCAGGATCTGCTTGCCAGAACTCTATTACCTTTAGGAACTTATCGCAAAACAGAAATAAGACAAATGGCTATCGATTTTGGCTATCCTGAATTGGCGAAGAAAAATGAAAGCTATGAAATTTGTTTCGTGCCGGATAATGATTACCGCGGTTTCCTGAAAAGAAAAGTAGATGGATTAGAAGAAAAAGTAGACGGTGGGTCTTTTGTAGATAAAGATGGAAATGTATTAGGCCTGCATAAAGGATATCCTTTTTACACCATTGGGCAACGGAAAAATCTGGGTATTGCCTTAGGTAAACCTGCATTTGTAACAAAAATCATCCCTGAAACAAACACGATCGTTCTAGGCGATGAAGAAGATTTGCGCGGTAGCGAAATGGTTGTAAAAGGAATTAACTGGATCAAATACGATGGCGTAACAGATGGCATGGAAGCGGTAACTAAAATCAGATACAAAGACTCCGGAGCGCTCTCAAATTTATATGCATACGAAAACGGGGTAAAAGTTCGTTTCTATGAAGATGTGAAAGGAATCGCTCCCGGACAAAGCGCTGTGTTTTATGAAGGAAATGATGTGATTGGCGGCGGTGTGATCCAGAGGACTGATTTTTCGTTTTAAAATATACGATTTCCTAAAACCTGAAACCTGAAACCTAAACCCTGCCCAACTCCATGACAAAAAATGCTCTCCTTTCTTTACTCCTAATCGTCCTCTTTACTTCCTGTAAAAAAGAAAGTGAGATATATGAATCTGCTAGTTTAGACGATTACTTTCCTCTTCAGGTTGGAAAATATATCACTTATGATCTGGATTCTACCGTATTTGTAAATTTTGGAAAAGTGAGACAAGTCGTGAGCTATCAGGTAAAAGATATGGTAGATGCAAAAATTACAGATAACCTTGGACGGCCATCTTACCGGATCATTCGTTATTCACGCAAGACTGCTTCTGATCCGTGGATTGCCAATAATACTTTTATGGCTACGCCAACAGATAAATCAATGGAATTTGTGGAAAACAATCTCCGGTATATAAAATTGATCCTTCCGGTGAAAGCAGATAATTCGTGGCGGGGCAATTCATATATAGATACATATACCTCGGGAAATGATATGCGCTACCTGGATAACTGGGATTACATCTATGACAGCGTATCTATGCCCTTATCTATTCGTTCGTTTAATTTCGAAAACACCATCAAAGTTTTTCATCGGGATGAAGATATTGGAGATCCGAAAATCCCAGGTACCGGTTATGCAGAAAAGACATACAGCCTGGAAAAATATGCTAAAGGGGTTGGTTTAATTTACAGAGAATTTCTTCATTGGGAATATCAGGGGAATACTCAGTCGTATGATGGCTACGGAGTAAAACTGACCGTAACTGATTATAATTAGGGTTTTGAAATTGGCAAAATAGCAGAGATGAGTTTGCAGACAAAGATTCCTTCGTATTCTATTAGGATAGATTTATGAAAATGTTTACTCATTTGTTCGCATTAATTTCTTTAATTTTGAAATCCCTTAATTTTTTTTTATATAAAGGGAGATTAAAAGATCCTGATTAACAATCGATCAAATAAAAATTTATCAATTATTCTTCGTTGAATACTCGTAACCTGAATCTGATACAGTGAAAATTCCTTTTTTACTTTTATTTATTGTTTTCTCTTTGCATACTTCTGCTCAAAGCAGCCGCTATGTAGTTCAATTTACAGATAAAAAAGGGAGCCTTTTTTCCATTGACAATCCATCAAAATATTTATCACAACGATCAATTGATCGTCGGATTAAACAACATATTCCCTTAGATGAAACAGACCTTCCTCTTTCGCAGATATATATTGATAGCATCCGCTTGACGGGGAATGTTCAAATAATCAATCAATCTAAATGGTTAAATCAGGTGTGCATTGAAACAGAAGATATTGATGCGATCACCAAAATCAATTCTTACCCCTTTGTAAAGAAAATGCAAGCGGTAAAAAAAATGTCGATTCATGAACCGTTTATAAGGGAGAAATTTAATCAGGAATTTAAAAAGATTGCTGTCCCTAATAAAACACAAGGATTGAAAGATGCGCTTAATTACGGAAATGCATTTGGTCAGATCCATTTACACGAAGGGGAATTTCTTCATAATAAAGGATATCGCGGAGAAGGGATGTTACTGGCTGTGATAGATGCCGGCTTTTACCGCTATAAAACCCTTCCGGCTTTTGATAGTGTGAACTTAAATAATCAAATTATTGATACCTGGGATTTTGTAAAAAATAAGGCTAGTGTAAATGAAGAACATCCGCATGGCATGCATTGCTTTTCAATCATAGCTTCCAACATCCCCGGCAAATTAATCGGCACCAGCCCTAAAGCAAACTTTCTATTATACCGATCCGAAGATGTGGATACGGAATCTCCTATGGAAGAACAATATTGGATTGTAGCCATGGAGCGGGCAGATAGCATCGGGGCCGATATTTCGACTACTTCTTTAGGTTATAACACATTTGACAATCCGGCCTTTAATTATTCTTATGCAGATTTAAACGGCAAAACAACCATGATGGCCAAAGCTGCTACCATGGCAGCAAGAAAAGGAATGATCGTACTAGCTTCTGCCGGAAATGAAGGAGATAAACCGTGGAAGTTTATCACAACTCCTGCTGATGCGGATAGCATTTTATCCGTAGGCGCTGTAGATGCTTCGGGTATCCCCGGAAGTTTTAGCAGTTATGGACCTGCAGCAGATGGGAGAATTGCACCCACAGTAGCCTCGGTAGGTGTAAACACGTTTGTTTCTAATACGGGTGGCGGTATCAGTAATGGGAATGGTACCTCTTTTTCTTCTCCGAACCTGGCAGGTTTGGTTGCGTGTTTCTGGCAGGCATTCCCAGAGTTTACGAATATGGAGATCATCGCCGCCATAAAAAGAAGCAGCAGTACTTTTAAAAACCCTAATGACCGGATCGGATATGGAATTCCTAATTTTCGGCTGGCATACGAGGATTTAGAAAAACAACGAACCAAAAAGCGACTGACAGCTATTCTTGGTGAAAATGACCTAAAAGTATTCCCAATACCTTTTAAAGATCAATTTACAGTAGCTATAAAGCCGCAAAATACAGCCCTGGCTACTTTTCTTTTATATACTAATGAGGGCCGCCTGATCACTTCCCAACAAATTTCTCTAAATGAAAACGAAGTACGTGAAGTGAAATTTACAGAATTACAACCTTTGCAAAGAGGCGTTTATATTCTAAAGTTTATAGACGGAAAGTCGCAGGAAACAATCCAATTATTGAAGAAATAATTCCTCTAATTGAAACAGATTTTCTCCTTCACTAAATACTTTGAAATCACTTTTTATCTGAATCAGACGTTTTTCTAAACATAGCTGCATATAAAGTATCTGCACCCATATCGTATCCTTTCAAATATCTGTTTTCGAGTAGTTCCAATCCTAATTTATCCTGAATAAACTGTACATTTTCCTCGTTCTCTTTTTTAAACACAGAACAGGTTACATAAAGTAAAAATCCGTTTTCTTTTAAATAAGGAATTGTATTGGCTACAATACTGCGTTGTAGCGAAGCATATTTTTCGATGGATTTTATAGAAGAATAATGCATCTGCTCCGGTGTACGTCCCCACGTACCGGATCCAGTGCAGGGAGCATCTACCAACACTAAATCAAAGTGTTTATCTGTAAATAAACCGCTGGTATTTGAGGCTAGATCTGCAACAAAAGGGGTATAATTTCGAATTCCCGCTTTTGAAAACCTGGATTTCAAATTTTGCAAAATTTCTTTCCTATTATCGCTAACAGTCAAATCCACATTCGTCAAATAATCCATCATTGAAATGGATTTTCCACCGCTGGCAGCACAGCAATCCCATATAGAAATTTTTCCGCCCTGGGACGACCTGTCGGTTCCGGTAATTTTTGGCTGAGCCAAAATAAGTTCGGTTACCCTTTGAGAGTTGTAATCCTGAATCACCGCTTCCTCATCTATTTTCAAAACTTCAGTTAACTTTTGAGTATTTGCAAAAGTCAGAGAGTCTTCACTTTCTTTTTCGAACGGAATTTTGGCAGCCTTTAATTTTTCTATTACCTGCTGATGTTTACCTGGTCTGATCCGGATAAAAAGTTTTGGCTGCTCTAAAAAGGAAGCATTGAATATTTCGAAATTAATTTCATTGCTCAATTCTTCTTTAAAGGGAAAAAGTTCCTTCTCTTCCATTTCTTCCTTAACCAAATCTATTTTAGCCAGTATGGGATCAGCAACCCGTTCGTTCCAATCCGGTTTCAAAGATGCTAAAAGCGGGGTAGATTGATCCGAAGAAAAGAAATAGCCTAATAACAATTTCTCCTCAACAGGCATTTCCTTAGGCACGCTTTGCCCAAGTCGGAAATAACCGTAGCACAATGCCGTGATCAACTTCCTGTCGCGCGAGCCGTGTTTTTTATTGGCTGAAAAATATTTTTTCAGATAAGAATGAAAAGGCTCATTGCCTTTATATCCTTTAATCAAAGCCGCTGCATAATGCAGATATCTGTGATAATGGCTCCCTTTGTTGTTAGAATCGCTTTCACGGATATCTGACATGTATTAATTTTAATCTTATAATTGTAATAGTGCTTTAACCGGATCCTTTCCAAATAAAAGTTGCTCCGGATTTTCCAGCATTTCTTTTAATCTCACCAAAAAGCTTACTGATTCGCGGCCATCAATCACCCGGTGATCATAACTCAAAGCAATGTACATCATTGGTTTGATCACTACCTGACCATTCACTGCCATAGGGCGTTCCACAATATTATGCATCCCTAAAATAGCGCTTTGAGGAATATTTATAATTGGAGTACTCATTAAAGAACCGAAAATTCCGCCATTGGTGATGGTAAATGTTACACCAGTCATTTCTTCTATTGTGAGTTTGCTTTCACGGGCTTTTCCAGCCAGTTGAACAACTTCCTTTTCAATTTCAGCCATGCTCAAACTTTCAGCATTTCTGATTACAGGCACTACTAATCCTTTCGGAGAAGAAACTGCGATAGAAATATCACAATAGTCGAAGGTGATAATATTGTCTCCATCTAGTTTTGAATTTACTGCAGGCCATTCCTGTAAAGCAAAGCAACATGCTTTTGTGAAGAAGCTCATAAAACCAAGATTTACATCGTGTGTTTTCTTGAAAACCTCTTTATACTTCTTGCGCAGCTCCATAATCGGGCCCATATCTACTTCATTAAAAGTAGTGAGCATTGCTGTACTATTTTTAGCTTCTACCAATCTGCGACTAATTGTCCGGCGCAGATTCGACATTTTATTCGGCGTTTCATTTCTGCTAAACAATTCCTGACCTAATGCACGTCCGGGATTTTCCAGAGCACCTAACACATCGTTCTTTGTAAATCTTCCATGAGGACCGGTAGGAGTTACCCGCGATACATCCACTTTTTTATCCGCAATCATTGCAGCGGCTACCGGAGTTGCTTTAATATCTTTTTGAGTATCGACTCTTTTTGTTTCTGTTTTCTCTTCAGCAGGAGCTGCTTGTTTATTTTCTTCTGCAGCTTTTGCTTCTTTGGGAGCTTCCAGCCCTGCCGGCTTCTCAGCCTTATCATCAATACTACCTACGATGTCTCCAATATTCAGAGTATCATCTTCTTTTGCTACCGTGGTTAATATCCCCGCTTGTTCCGCATTAATCTCGAAAGTAGCCTTCTCACTTTCCATTTCTGCGATTACTTCATCTCTTTCTACCCAATCACCATTCTGTTTGATCCATTTTGAAAGAGTTACTTCATTAATACTTTCGCCTACTGTGGGCACTTTTATTTCTATTGCCATGAATTATAATTAATATTTTGCAAACCTAAGCTAAAATGAGAAATGCACAAAGGGAAGGTTAAGTGCTTGATTCATTTTAATGGTATTTTATTAAAATGAAGGCCGGGAAACCGGCCTTATCGTTATTAAATTTCAAATGCTGTTTTAAGTAGTTCTTCCTGCTCCTCTTTATGAACTTTTGCATATCCGGATGCAGTAGCTGCACTGGCCAATCTGCTTACAATTCCAAAATTTATAGATGTCAGGTTCATTCGCAGGAAGGATGCAGCACCCATATTTAATGGCTCTTCTTGTACCCAATACCAGATTGCTTTATCATACTTTTTATACAATTCATCCAACTGATTTTGCGGAAGAGGATATAATTGCTCCAATCTAATAATTGCGATATCTTTTCTCCCCTCTTTCTCTCTTCTTTCATGAAGATCAAAATATACTTTTCCTGAGCAAAAAAGAACCTTTGTTATATTTTCAACATTTTCGACTGACTCATCATCAATTACCTCCTTAAATGCACCGGTGCTAAACTCCTCTATTTTGCTGTAACTGCCCGAATGACGCAAGTTAGCCTTTGGAGAAAAGTTGATCAATGGTTTTCTGAATGGCCATGCTAATTGTCTTCTTAAACTATGGAAGAAATTGGCAGCTGTTGTCACATTGGTAACAACCATATTCAGCTCAGCGCACATTTGGAGGAAACGCTCCATCCGTCCACTACTATGTTCTGGACCTTGTCCCTCATATCCGTGAGGTAAAAGCAATACCAAACCATTCATCCTTCTCCATTTTTCCTCAGCACAACAAATAAATTGATCAATAATAATCTGAGCACCGTTTACAAAGTCGCCAAATTGAGCCTCCCATACAACAAGCGCATTGGGATTGGCCATTGCATAACCGTATTCAAATCCCACCACACCATATTCACTCAATAAAGAATTATAGATTCGCAACTGACCTTGCTTTTCGGACAAATTGCTTAAACGATTATAAAACTCATCGGTATTTTCATCTCTGATAACTGCATGTCTATGACTGAACGTACCTCGGCGGATATCCTGTCCACTCATTCTTACATCTTTCTGATCTTCCAGAATGCTCGCATAGGCTAATAATTCACCCGTAGCCCAATCAAACTTTTCTTCTTTATCAAATAAATTAATTTTGTCCTGCATAATCCTTTTCACCTTTTTCAAAGGAGTAAAGTTTTCTGGAATTTGCATGATCGATTGAAACATGCTCTCGACCTGTTCCCTCGGAACGGCAGTCACCGGCGATTGTTTAAAATCATCCATAGTGGCCTTACGCAAACTTTGCCACCACAATTCCGGTTTTTGGTAACTGTATGGGAGTGGATTTTGTTTGATCTCATCCAATCTCTCCTGCAAATCTTCCCAAAATTTATCTTCCATTTCTTTGGCTATCTCTGAGGTTCCATCTTCACCATCCTTAATAAGCCACTGTTTATATACCTCACGCGGATTCGGATGCTTATCAATTAAAGAGTAAAGCCCTGGTTGGGTAAATTTAGGATCGTCCCCTTCATTATGTCCATGTCTGCGATAACAAACCATATCTATAAATACATCGGAATTAAATTTCTGGCGATATCTCGCAGCTATTTCCGAAACTTTTACGACAGCTTCTGCATCATCCCCATTTACATGAAATACAGGCGCATGGATCATTGCCGCTACCGATGTACAATAATCGGAAGTACGCGCATCATCGAAATCTGTAGTAAACCCTATTTGATTATTGATGACAAAATGAAGTGTACCACCTGTATGATATCATTTTAATCCACTCATTTGTATAACCTCGTACACAATTCCCTGACCTGGCAAAGAAGAGTCACCATGAATTAGTATAGGCAAAATTTTGGAATAATCACTACCGTAAATGACATCTGCTTTACTTCTTGCAAAACCAATGACAAGCGGATTTACCGCTTCCAGGTGTGAAGGATTGGGCATTAGTTTTAAATTGATATGCTTTCCTTCAAATGCATCTACCTCACTGCTGTAACCCATATGGTATTTCACATCCCCGCTTCCCATGGTGGAATCCGGGATCGCATTTCCTTCAAATTCAGCAAATATTTGCTCATATGTTTTCCCTAATATATTGGCAAGAACATTTAACCTTCCTCTATGTGCCATACCTATCACCACTTCCTGCACATCCTCATTAGCTGCTACATTGATAATTGCATCCAAAGCAGCAATGGCGCCTTCTCCACCTTCTAAAGAAAATCTCTTCTGACCAACGTATTTTGTATGCAAAAACTTTTCAAACATCACCCCCTCATTCAATTTCTGAATGATCCTTCTTTTTTGTTTTAGGGGAACGGCTGCCTGTAGTGTGGTTTCAATTTCATTTCTGATCCATTCTACTTTTTCGTTATCATTGATATAGGCAAACTGAGAACCGACCGATCCGGTATAGCACTTCTGAAGAAAGTTTAAAATATCTTTCAATGAAGCTTTACCCAGCCGGGTAAATTTTCCGGCCTCAAATTCTGTGTTCAGATCATTATCCGACAATCCAAAAAATGAAAGATCCAAATTTGCCCGACGATCTTTTCTCTCCCTTATGGGATTTGTTTTAGAAATAAGATGACCTTTTTTCCTGTATGCCTGGATTAGTTGGTATACACCAAATTCTTTATCCAAATTTGTAACGGGCACAGTAGCAACGCTATCTTTTTTATCATTACCGTTTGCACCGGAGGCATAATCAAATCCCTCAAAAAATTTTCTTAAATCCACATCTATACTTTCCGGATCCTTTTTAAAATCAGCGTATAAATTTTCGATGTAGGCAGGATGTGAGGAGGTAATAAAAGAGAAATCTTTCATAATAAAAGGTAAATTTTATCCAGCCAGTCCCGGGGCTATTTTCCTCCGGGAGTAGGGGTATACTTAAAGTGTTTAGGAATAATTTAATGCAAATATCGTGACTTTTTCAACAAGTTTCTGAGTTAGAAATTGAATATTCCACAATTTACTTAGGATTAACGATTATCCCAATTCATTTATTTGACTTTAAGAATAATTTGTATTAATCCAGGTTCGATATTAGCCTTTAAAATAGTGAAAATCAAATTCGGCAATCCCCACCTTTGCAGGCACCTTTTCTGATTATAACAAGATGTTAATGAATAGGTTTTTATTTTTGATAAAAAATATCCCAAATTCTCTCAGGTTATTTTAAACCCCCTAAGGGCAATTAACAACTTTATAGGATGAAAAAACGAACTAATTTTTTCGAATATTTAAGGTAGAAAATTGCCTGGTATTAATTTAATTAAAAAAGGTATCGGATATTTAAAAGTAATCCTTATCTTTGCAGCCCAAAAAATTTATTTAATGGCAAACCATTCAGCAACTAGAAAAAGTGTACGCAAGAGTACAAAAAGAAACGAACGTAACCGCTACCTGGGTAAAACCTCCCGTAATGCTATTCGCGTATTCAGAGCAATTGACAATAAAGCAGAAGCTACAGAACAAATGCCCGATATTACTTCCAGAATAGACAAAATGGTTAAACGTGGCCTGATACACAGAAATAAAGCAGCAAATCTAAAGAGTAAATTAGCGAAGGCAGTTCAGACCCTCGAAAAATAACTCTTCGGAAATATCGCCGTTAATATATTTTATTAAGAGACTATCAATTAGATGGTCTTTTTTTGTTTGGTAAAAGTGATTCACTTTCCTTTCTCAAATATTCTTTCCAATTTGACCAATAGAGAACCTAACATTCTATATTCCGCTTACTTCTAATTAAAGTAAGCAGGTTGTTTCTGGGACTATATTTCCTCCATTTTTTCACTCCGATAATTGAAGGATGGTCCTAAGCTAAAAGCTAAAAAGAGTCATCAGCCTGAACAAGTTACTTAGCATCGATAAGCCATCGTTGCTTTTCTTTTTAAAATAAACTCTCCATAAAAATTATACTGTCCGATGCATTCAAAGCATTCTTTCCAGTAATTTAGCATATAAATTAAATCACTTTTGTATCTCCATGCAGAAGTGCAAATCATTATTAACTTTTCAAATTTTTGAAATTGCTATTAACTTTTGTAAAAAAGATTCCCAGCTTTACCAGGCTCCATTTATTAACCCTTATAATTATTACGAATATGGCCAACGCTCAGCAAACCATTTTTGAAAAAACGAATGGAAGGGAAACGGCCACTTATTTTGAGGTAATCGATTATTATACCAGCCTGGCCAAAAAATCTGATATCATTAAACTGGAGACCAAAGGACTAACTGATTCCGGATATCCCCTTCATTTAATATTAATCAGCAATGACAAACAATTTGATCCTGAGGTATGGCATAAGCTAAATAAAATTGTGCTAATGATCAATAATGGAATCCATCCGGGTGAACCTGATGGGATTGATGCCAGCATGATGTTGGTCAGAGATATTATTAATAAAAAAGTTTCTTTACCGGATAATGTTGTTATCGGTCTTATTCCCGTATATAATATTGGCGGAGCTTTAAACCGTTCCGGTTTTAGCCGGGTCAATCAGGAAGGGCCACTAGAATATGGTTTTAGAGGAAATGCCCAGAATCGCGACCTGAACCGGGATTTCACGAAAAACGATACAAAAAACGCTCAATCATTTGCAGAAATATTTCATTATTTGAACCCGGATGTTCTGGTCGATACGCATGTAAGTGATGGCGCAGACTATCAACATACCATGACCCTAATAACCACACAATATAACAAACAAGGTCCTCTTTTGGGTGCATGGGTAAAGAAAACGTATGAGCCGGCATTATATCAAGGAATGAAGAACAAAAACCACGATATGGTTCATTATGTCAATGTAGATGGGACAGATCCATCTGTCGGATTCAACCAGTTTAATGATGCTCCGAGGTATTCTTCCGGTTATGCGGCTCTGTTTAATACAATCAGTTTTATGCCTGAAACGCATATGCTCAAACCTTATAAAGCCAGAACTGAATCAACCTATGACCTACTAATAACCTTAATAGAAACCAATGCCCGATTTGCTAAAGAGTTAAAAGAGATTCGAAAAAAAGCCATCGAAAACACCATTCGGCAACAGGAATTTCCGCTAAGCTGGAAGCTGGATCCAAACCAATTTACAAATATCACTTTTAAGGGTTACGAACCGGGAATCAGAATAAGCAAAGTAACCGGTTTACCGATTTTATACTACGATCATTCAAAACCATTTACAAAACAGGTCAAATTTTTTGATGTTTATAACGCACAAAATATTGTCAACAGGCCAAAAGCTTACGTTATACCTCAGGGTTGGTGGAAAGTAATTGACATTCTTTCTCTGAATAAGGTAAAAATGAAGAGATTAGAAAATGATTCGGTAATAGAAGTAACTTCTTTTCGTATTGAAAATTTAAAAAGTATGCCTAACTCTTATGAGGGGCACCATAAAAACACCAAAGTAGAAGGAAGCTGGACAAAGGAAAAAATTCAATTCCTGAAAGGGGATTACCTGATTGATGTAAATCAGGAAAGCAATCGGTATATCGTGGAAATGTTGGAGCCCATGGGTGACGATAGTTTTCTTTCCTGGAATTTCTTTGATGGGATTATGCAGGCAAAAGAATATTACAGTGACTACCGTTGGGAACCCGTTGCAGAAAAATTCCTGGAAGAAAATCCGGCTTTAAGGGCAGAGCTTGAAAAAAAGAAGAAAGAAAATAGTGAATTCGCTAACAGTTCATCCGCTCAATTGAATTTTGTATTCATTAACTCCCCGTGGTACGAGCCTACACATAAGAGGTATCCGGTATTTAGAATAGAGCAATGATCGGATAAGAGGCTGGAATTTAGAAGTTTTAAAATTTCAGATTATTAGACACATATTTTTGAGAAAGCAGGCATGCATCAAAAAACCAATATTTCTAAACTGCTAAAAAGATTATTCAGGTAGTAAAAGACAATTCATCCTATGTCAAAATGTAAAACACCTCAGTATTATATTTTTTTTTAAGAAAATAAAATGACTTAATTTTGCAGCCCTTAATAATAATTTAATCACCGGTTGCTGTTAAAGGCAATCAAAAACAAAGTAAATGCAAAATTACGAATTGATGGTGATTTTTACCCCTGTACTTTCTGAGGAAGAATACAAAGCTGCTCAGAAAAAATTCGTTACATTCCTTAAGGATAATAACGGAGAAGTAGTGCACGAAAATGCCTGGGGACTAAAATCACTGGCGTACCCTATCCAGAAAAAAACCACTGGTTTATACTGGGTTTTGGAATACACTGCGCCAACCGACTTCAATGAAAAGCTGAAAACTCAGCTTAATCGTGACGAATCAGTTATCCGTCTCATGTACACTGCACTCGACAAATACGCAGTTGAGTACAATGCCAAAAAGAGAAGTGGCGTATCTACTAATAACGAAAAAGCGGAGGCATAATCATGGCAAAA
The DNA here is from genome assembly GCA_039921585.1 of Ginsengibacter sp. Classification (GTDB taxonomy): domain Bacteria; phylum Bacteroidota; class Bacteroidia; order Chitinophagales; family Chitinophagaceae; genus Ginsengibacter. Next base: position 20,084 of record JBDSBN010000168.1, read on the forward strand.
GCAAATGAAATTAAGTACTTAACAGCCATTAAGGCTGAAAAGCGGCCAAAGAAATATTGCCGTTTTAAGAAAATGGGGATCCGCTATATCGATTATAAAGATGGCGACTTCTTAAAAAAATTCCTGAACGAACAAGGTAAATTATTGCCTCGCCGTATTACCGGAAACTCTCTGAAGTACCAACGTAAAGTGAGCGAAGCAGTTAAGAAAGCCAGACAAATGGCAATCCTGCCGTATGTTACGGATCTTTTAAAATAAACTTTTAACCACCCTAATCCTACTAAAAGGAGGAGAAAGTTCTGATCATTTCAGAATTGGGTAAAAATGCAAACAAAATGCAGGTAATATTAATACAAGATGTCAATAATTTAGGCGGCGTTCACGAACTGGTGACAGTTAAGGACGGGTATGGTCGTAATTATTTGATCCCACACAAACTGGCAGTTGAAGCTAATTCCTCCAATTTAAAACAATTGGAAGAGCGTAGAAAACAAATAGCCAAGAAAGAGGAAAAATTATTAGCAGAAATCAATAGTGTAATTGCCGTATTACACGATGGTATTTTAAAAATTGGTGCCAAAACAGGAACCAGTGGTAAAATCTTTGGAAGTGTTACTTCTGTTCAGATAGCACGCGCTATCCGTGAACAAAAAGGATACGAAATCGATCGTCGTAAAATTACCATCATTGATGATGTTAAAGAACTTGGAACATATAAAGCAAATATTGACTTCGGAAAAGGACACGAAACCGAAGTAGAATTTGAAGTAATTGCTGAATAATCTCCAAATAGTCATTTTTTTAAACCCTGCCCACAAAGCAGGGTTTTTTATGTGTGTCAGGCATGTATATAAGCTATAGGGTGCAAGTCCCGAACACTCTTTACAGTAGGGAGTGTTAGCCAATAGCAAAGGTGTCGCGGGCGACTGCGAATCTGAAGGAA
>JBDSBN010000169.1:0-6383 GCA_039921585.1 Ginsengibacter sp.
GCATTGCATAATTAGTATGAGGCAAATCGTTAATACACTCCAAACACAAGAAACTATCCTGATCAATCCCATCACCACCGCATCCCACACATACGTGTGGAAAAAGAAGGTGAAAAATGGAGGAAGAAGTGAGAAACTTTTGAAGCATTGCTTTTACATTTATAGAAAACCAAATTATTATTTCTATTACTGCACAGCACTCTTTTCAATCTACACTTGAAATTAGGAATTTTTAAAATAACAAAAAAGCCTAAAATCCAGGAATATAAAATCGCGTTTTTAAAATTATAGAACTGAAATTATCAATCAGTCACAAAGATTTTGAATAGCTCCAAATTTTTATGCAGAATTCTTATCAGGCAAATAAATATTGATATAATTCTTCCACTTTGCCCAAAGCGATAACTTCAATTTTAAAATCGTTTTTTCCTAACCCTTTTGTATTGTATTTACTTACGATGATCTTTTCAAAACCCAACTTTTCCGCTTCTGCGATTCTTTGTTCAATCCGGTTGACAGCCCTTATTTCACCGCTTAATCCAACCTCCCCGGCAAAACAAGTCAGCATTGGTATCGACACGTCTTCATAGGAGGATAACAAAGCACTTAATACGGCAAGGTCAATCGAGGGATCCTCTACCTTTATACCTCCGGCTATATTGATAAATACATCCTTTACGCCAAAATGGAATCCGCCTCTTTTTTCCAATACTGCGAGAAGCAATTGCAATCTCCTCAGATCAAAACCAGTATTGGTTCTTTGCGGGGTACCATAAACACTTTGTGTTACCAGTGCCTGAACTTCTATAAGTAGAGGACGAATACCTTCCATCGTAGCAGCGATAGCCACTCCACTTAACTGCTCTTCTTTTTGAGTGATCAATATTTCTGATGGATTATTCACCTGCCTCATTCCTTCAGCTGTCATTTCATATATTCCTAATTCAGAAGTAGATCCGAAACGATTTTTCAAAGTACGTAATATCCGATAAGCATAATTCCGATCACCCTCAAATTGCAACACGGTATCTACCATATGTTCCAGTATTTTGGGGCCTGCAATATTTCCTTCTTTGGTGATGTGGCCAATTAGAAAAACCGGCGTATTTGTTTCTTTGGCAAAGCGTTGAAATTCAGCAGAGCTTTCTCTGATTTGTGAAATACTTCCTGGCCCGGATTCCACATAAGGAGTTTGCATCGTTTGAACTGAATCCACAATAACCAAATGAGGTTTTAATTTTTTTATTTCCTTAAATATGATTTGCGTATTCGTTTCAGTTAGTAAAAAGAAAGTATCATTCTTAATCTGCAATCTGTCGGCACGCATTTTTATTTGTTGTTCACTTTCCTCGCCACTGATATATAGTATCACCACATTTTCTAACTGGAGAGCTGCCTGCAAAAACAAGGTTGATTTTCCAATTCCCGGTTCACCTGCTACCAACACCAAACTTCCGGGAACAATTCCTCCACCTAACACCCGATTTAATTCAGCATCTTTTGTTATCATTCTTACATCTTCGCTGCTTGTTACATTATTTAATGAAATTGTTTTTACTCCGGCAGATAATCCGGAATAATCTTTCCATTCACTCGCAGGCTTTTTATCTGTGCCGCGCACAATCACCTCTTCTACATAAGTATTCCACTCACCACATGATGGGCATTTGCCTACCCATTTAGCACTTTCCTGACCGCAATTACTACAAAAAAAAGCACTCTTGGATTTACTCATTATTCATAATTATTTATAACTGATGCATGTCATTAACATAACCACCAGAGATTAAAAGTTAGCACAAAGATGTATGAAAATTAAGGAAACATTTCTTTAAAAAACTTGGGGAAGTTTCCAATTGAAAAATAAGATATTTAATCCCGCTGAGCATTTCTTTTAGAGAAAAAGAAAGAAATAATGAAAAGTAAAAGAGCTGGTATCTACCACCAGCTCCTTGTACTTACTAACCCATTAAATTCTATTGCTAAATTACAAATTGCCTACTGATAAACAAATAAATTTAAAGGATGTGAATAAATTTTTTATGCCTGATTGATCTTCAATTTTTTACAACATGATAACGCAACACATTGACAGTCAATATATGTTTGTTATAAAACGCGCCCATGCATAATAAAAATATATATTTAACTTTTTCTTGTTTATATTATAAACTAGTTTACTTTTGGTTTAAAGATTCAAAAATGCGCCATATATTACTATTATTTCTTACCTACACTTGTACGGATGCCTTTTGCCAAATACGAATTACAGGCAAAATCACAGATAATAAAAGTAAGCCCCTCACCGGAGTAAGTGTTTCAATTAAGGATACGTATGACGGAGGATCTACGGATTCAATTGGAAACTTTTCCTTTGAAACTTTTGAAAAAGGGGAGCATGTTTTAACGGTTACATACTCCGGATTTAAAGATTTTATTCAAACTATACAAATTGAAAATGTGCCGATCACTATAAATATTTCACTCAAAGAAAAAATTACAGAATTAAAAGCTGTTGTAATTAGTGCGGGTGCTTTTTTAGCAGGCGATCAAAAAAAAGCTGCAGCACTTTCCTCTATTGATATTGTAACCACTGCTAATGCAAATGCAGATATCACCGGAGCAATAAAAACATTACCCGGAGCCCAACAGGTAGGTGAAACGGAGGGCCTGTTTGTGAGAGGAGGAACTGCTTCTGAAAGTAAATATTTCATAGATGGAAATCTGGTTAATAAATTCTTTTATTCATCTCAGCCGGAAATGGCTACGCGTGGGAGATTTAATCCCTTTCTATTTAGCGGAACTACTTTTAGTTCGGGTGGATATTCCGCATTATATGGACAGGCATTGTCCTCTGTGCTTTTAATGGAATCAATCGATCTTCCGGACAAGACTTCCGCTGATTTTGGTTTATCCTACCTGGCTGCACATGCCGGAATTCAAAAACTGGCAAAGAATAAAAAATCATCCTGGGGCGCTACTTACGCTTATTTAAATCTTTCGCTGGTATATAACCTTATCAAACAAAAATTTGATTATTTCCAGGTGCCTGTAGGCCATGAAGGTGATTTTAATTTCAGGATTAAAACCTCCTCCGGCGGAATGGTTAAGTATTATGGTATGCTATCAAATATCAGAGTTGGTTTTAGAAATCAGGATGCGGATTCTTTACTATTAAAAAATGCTTTTGCCTTAACAAATCTGAATATTTACCAAAGTATATCCTGGAAGGAAAACCTGGGAAATGGATGGAAATTTCATCTTGGCGGATCCTATACAAACAATCGGGATAAAATAAAAATGGAACTTCAGGATGCTGAAAATAAAAAGCAATTAATGGAGAACAATTTATTGTTTGCTACTAAAAATTTTAAACTGAATAACAGAGGAAATTACGGGAATGCAAAATTAGTATTTGAAAAGAGACTTGCCGGATTAAGTGTCCTCCGTTTTGGAGCAGAAAATAATATTAGCAAAGAAAATTCACGTTTCACAGATTATAAAAACAATACCTCAGACCAGCATTTATCGGAAAATATACTTTCCGGTTTTGCTGAATCAGACATTTACTTAACCAATCAATTTGCCGCAAAACTGGGAGCAAGAACCGAACACTCCCAACTTCTGCAAAAGTGGAATATTGCACCTCGTATATCCCTTGCATATCAATTTAAAAATAAGAGTCAGGCTTCATTAGCTTTTGGAGAATTTTATCAAAATCCGGAAAATAGATACTTGCCTGCACTTAACGCTTTACATTTTCAAAAAGCAACTCATTATATTGCGCAATACCAAAAGACGAGTAAAGATTTCACTTTCCGTACAGAGTTGTTTTACAAAAAATACGATGATTTGATAAAAACGAGCGGGTATAAATCAAGAGAAACGGCAATAAATAATCAAGGATTTGGTGATGCAAAAGGAATTGAAGTTTTTTGGAGGGACAAAAAAACCATCCGGAATTTTGATTATTGGATCTCTTATTCCTATTTGGATACAAAACGGGATTTTTTGAATTATCCGTTTACTCTTCAACCTGACTTCTCTGCGAAGCATACCGCTTCGTTAGTCATGAAAAAATTTGTTCTGCCACTTAAAACCCAATTTAATGCATCTTATACTTTTGCCACTCCCCGCCAATTTTACGACATGGCATACGATGGAAATGGGAAAGTATATATCAGACATGAAGGGAAAACAAAAAATTTCAATGACCTGAGTCTAAGTGTCAATTATCTCCCGGCAATAGGCAAACAAAATGCAAAAGCATTTACGGTAATAGTATTATCCGTCACGAATGTATTGGGGGCAAATAATATTTATTCCTATCGATTTTCCGCCAATGGAAATAATCAATTAGCAGTAACCCCGCCTGCAAAAAGATTTATTTATATAGGATGTTTTATGAGTTTGGGGATAGATCGGACTGAAGATGCGATTAATAATCATTTATGATACTGGAAAACACAATTAAGTTGAAAAATTAATGACGGTATAAACCTTGCAGCTCTTTAATATGATAATTCAAATTTTTAAAATTAAACACCATGGAAAAAGAAATTAAAGATCCTGGGTTATGGAGAATGTCTCAAAAACGGGCTGCTTTTAAATACCACGTGCTTATCTATTTTATCATAAACCTCTTATTCTGGACCATGTGGTATATTCAACTAAGAAATAATGCAACACCGTACTTTGAAAGAGATGTTATTCCCTGGCCGGTATGGCCAATGATGGGATGGGGCATTGGATTAATTTTCCACTATCTATCAGCCTATACAGGAAATGAAAAATTTGCAGAAAAAGAGTATGAAAAATTAAAAAACAAAAAACTTTAAAAATAAAACCAGACAAATGAAAAAATCAATTTTAACCTTAGCGACAATTTTATTGGTGGCAACATCTTTCGGGCAAAGCGAAAAATACATGAATTCTATGAAGCAAAACATTGCTCAAATAAATTTATTGATGCAAAATAGAAACTTTACGGAGTTGGCAAATAATTTCGCACGCATAGGAGATGCTGAAAAAGATAAATGGCTTCCTTATTATTACGCTGCCTATTGCACCATATCTCAGGCTTATGGCAATCAGGACAATTCCAATAATGATGCTATTGCGAATAAAGCAACAGAATATATTTCTAAAGCGGAATCCATTTTGGGAACTGGGAATTCAGAAATAAATGTCATAAAAAGCATGATTGCGACGGCGCAAATGTTAGCAGATCCTCAAAGTCGATTTATGACATATGGTACCCAGTCAACGGAATTTCTTAAAAAAGCAAAAGTATTGGATCCAACGAATCCCAGGCCTATATTACTGGAAGCTCAAAACATTTTTTACACTCCCGAAACATTTGGAGGAGGAAAAGATGCCGCCCACCCTCTTTTTATAGAAGCTCAGAAATTATTTGATAATTTTAAAATGGAAACAGATCTATCACCTGATTGGGGGAAACAAAATGTTGAGTATTTTTTATCCCAGTACAAAAATTAGCTGGTAATAGATTTTTAATTATCTGGAAAGGAAGAGAGAGCCATTTCAGTGGTGTAAAAATTAATAAATTAATAAGGAATCAGTACTTCGAAAAGGAATTCCCCTTTTGGTCATTAATAGGATTCGCTTTGAAAGCAACAATATCCTTAGATTTAATTATTTAAATAAATATCATGGAGTTTAAAGAACTCAATCCCATATTGCACTCACAGTTACGCCTCGCAGTGATGTCACTGCTGATTAGTGTGAAGGAAACGGAGTTTACTTTTTTGCAGGAAAAAACGAGAGCGACTGCCGGAAACCTGAGTGTCCAAATTAGTAAATTAAAAGAAGCTGGTTATATTACTATTGTCAAACAATTTCGAAATAATTATCCGCAAACTATTTGCAAAATAACCCCTGAGGGCATTGAAGCATTTGAAAAATACGTAGAAGCTTTGCAAAGTTATACGAATGTATAAGTATTGAGACACGTAAAAAGAAGAATCATATTGAAGATGGTTAATGAAACTCTCAAAAGTACCTTTTCATAAAACATGACAATCAGGTGCCGGATTGAAGAATTTATTCTCTTACTCTTTTCTTCTAAATGCATGCATTAGTGCTCCTTCATCTGATAGCTGTTGATATTATAGGGTACGGTTGAATAAAGTGTGTCTTTCATGCGCGTTGGCCTGCAGTCTGTGATACTATATTTGAGATTGCAGGATGGTAAGAAATTCTGATTTATGATTTCTTACCATCCTGCATTTTATTTAATTTAGATTCAAACTTAAAATTATTAATTGGGTAATTAAATAAATTATTTTCTCTATCAATAGAAACCTTGCTTAACAAGGCTAATACACTTTCTACATTTGGCATAGCTCCTCTTATTTTGAGCA
>JBDSBN010000170.1:0-3201 GCA_039921585.1 Ginsengibacter sp.
TTTTTTTTAAGATGGAAGAGAAATGGGTGGGATGCATGTAGCCAAGAGTATAGGCAATTTCCGCCACCGGCAAGTCCGTCTCAATCAATAGTTGCATGCCTTTTTGCAGTCTCTCATGCTCATAATATTTGTGTATGGTCATGCTGTACACCTGTTTAAACCCCTTCTTTAAAGTGTACTCATTGATAGCGGCTATGCGGGCCAACTGCTTAATGGAAACGGGACTGTCTAAATGGGCCAAAAGGTAATTACGGGCAGTGATTATCTTTTCAATGTCATGCGGACTGAGCCTGATCTGACTTTCCCGGTGCTCCTCATGATGAATTTTATGAAGGGCTTGTAGTAACAGTACTTTTACATGTGCTTCTATAAAAAATTGATGATACTTTTCTTCGTAGGGATTTTTCAAAATATTGTTGACCACGGAAATCATGGCAGATGTGGCAAAATGCCTGGAGGCTGTAATCCTACAGGCATTCCCTTTTTTCATTTCGCTCAGGAAATCCGGAAGCAATTTATATCCATTGGTAAATGATTGAAGAAATTCATATTCAAAGTGAATGTGGAACGTGTGTACATTTTGTCCACTTTGAAATTTTGTATTTGCTTTAAAAACCGGCAAATAACTAAGGTTAAACTGGCCATCAGCCAGTGAAAAACTGGTTCCTCCAAGGCTTATCTCTACCTCATTCTGAAATAAAAAATGAAGGAACAAGACCGGCTTATTGGATGTTGCCAGAATAATTCTGTCTTCCTCCACAAAATAATGACCTGTCCAAATGGTAAACCCACTCCCTTCTGTTTTTTGAAAAAGCAGGCTTCCAAAGGGGGCAGTAGCACTATAGGAAGCCGCGCCATTGATGACATACTCCCGGTGTGCCGGGAGAATTTCTTCCGAAAATTTAATGGCTTCTTGTGCATCTATGTTGATTGTAAATTCCATTCAAACTGGCTGGATTGGTGACGATCCTTTCTGCTTCATTTCCCCTCCTTTTCGGCACAATACTAAATCATTCACCAGCATATTTTCAGGATTACTATCAAAATAGGGTAGCTCTACGCAGTTTTTGCGTAGCAATACGCAGTTCGAATACAAACAAGCGGTATAATTTACATGTATAAAAAAAATAAATTATGAACCAAGACAAAAAACATGAAATTTCATTGCAAACTGCCATTGAAATGACTAAGCGCTTCAGAGCAAGCAAACCATCCGACCTTCCAATATGTGAAACTTTCGAAATGGAGGCCATTCAAAAATTACTGGACACCTACGGCTGTGGTTATTTGAGAATTTATTACGGAAGAAAGGAGAACGGAGATATTCATGCTATTTTGGTAGCAGCAGATCCGGACGACATGGATATTCTGCCATCGCCAGATCCCGATTATGTGGATGAATATGAGGATAATGTCATCATCATTGTAGAAGATGGGTATAGATGCCCGACACTTTGCCCTCCAGAATCTCCAATAAATTCTTAATCCTTCAACTACCACCTTCTAAGCAGATGGGTTGGTAGAATCGGGCAAAGGCCTCTTTAAATCACTTTGAACCAGGTAGTTTTATACTGCTTTCGTTCATATGATTTTAAAATTAAAAACAAATGAGTATTAGACCACGAAGAAGGCAAGAGCACAAAGTAACACCCGGTCGGACGGGCTTCGTTTCTTAATAATTTTGAAGAAAAAATCCTTCGTGTCCTTTGTGTCTTTGTGGTAAAGAATCTCGGCAAAGCTTTTGATAAATTGCCACCGCCCAAGGCGGTGGATTTTTAAGGTAAATTAAACCGATTAATATGCTGTCAGGTTTCCAATTAAACATCCTTATGAATCATTCCATCCTACTTGCTGCCATTATAGGAATGATCCGGTTTAAATACATTAGCAGCGATTATTACCCCTTTATATTTATGATCTGGCTTGGATTTTTCAATGAAACCCTCAGCCTGCTTTTTATCTATACCCGGCAAAGCAATACAGTAAACTCCAACCTGTACGTTTACCTGGAGTATCTGCTGATTCTATGGCAGTTTTATAGATGGAACAGCTTTAATAGGAAATATTTTTATCTGCTGATTATCGGAGGTCTGGCGATCTGTCTGACAGATAATTTCGTACTGCATGCGATTACCCGTAACAATTCCATGTTCCGAGTAGTTGCTTCATTTGTACTTGTTTATTTAAGTATTGACCAGATCAATAAAATTATTATATTTGAAAGATCTGTGTTACGTTATAATGCGGAGTTTCTTATTTGCATCATTTTCTTAATTTATTTTGTATTCAAATCCTTCATAGAAGCATTTAATATGTTTGAAATGGTTTTAAGCAAGGAGCTTTTGAATACACTTTGGATGATTCTTGGGATTGTAAACTTTATTGCTAATTTACTTTATGCTTTAGCGTCATTATGGATACCAACGAAACAAAAGTTCATATTGCTTTAATAGCCGGCTTATTTGTGCTGCTAGTTCTTCTGACATTCTTCATCATTACCATTACCAGGTATCAGCGCAAAAAAAGAAGTTTGCTGGAACAAAATCTCCGGAACGATTTTTATATCCTGGATAAGGAAAGAGAAAGAATTTCCTATGATCTGCATGATGATCTGGGTAGTTCCTTGTCCGTAATCAAACTGCGCCTGCAAATGCTGGCAAAAAATCTAAAGGGCAACGCACCTGCCATTCAGGAGCTGGAAAAGATTATAGATGATCTGATGATAAAAATCAAGCGGATATCACAGAATTTAATGCCGCGCATTTTGCAACGCCAGGGCCTTGATGCGGCATTGAAGGAATTTGCTGAAATAGCAGGCGAATCGGCCGGTATAAAGATCCATTACGGGTATAGCATTGATGCCCCGGATCAGGAAATGAGCCTTCATATTTACCGCATAGTACAGGAATTAATCAACAATATTGTCAAGCATTCCAAAGCCACGAGGGTGAGTCTTACTGTAGTAGAAATCGGCAACCAGATAGAGTTAAGTATTACAGACAACGGAGTTGGATTCGATAAAAGGAAGGTGTTGAATAAGGCCGGAATGGGATTACACAACATAGCAGCAAGAACGGATATTTTAAAAGGAACCCTATTCCTTACTACAGCCCCCGGAGAAGGGGCAGATTATCTCATCGAAATACCTGCATATGGAAAAAATAAAAGTCGTCATCGCGGATGATCACGCCCTGTATAGGG
>JBDSBN010000171.1:0-5794 GCA_039921585.1 Ginsengibacter sp.
AAAAATCCGCGCCAATCTGCGAGAAATTAAATAGCGTCATTTCGCACATCTAACAAACCCAAATTCCTGTTAATCAATAACTATAATGAAACAAAAAAAAAGAGGTTGTCTCATAAATAAGTTTTGAGACAACCTCTTTTTTTTATATAATTTATTCAATTACTCCACTTCCATATAACTTTCTATCGGTTCGCAGGTACAAATCAGATTTCTGTCGCCAAACGTATTATTAACCCGACTTACATCCGGCCAGAATTTGTTTTCTTTTAAATAGGGAAGAGGGAAAGCTGCTTTACTGCGGGGGTAAGAATGATTCCAATCATACGTTGTAATGACACCCAAAGTATGTGGAGCATTTTTCAACACATTGTCTTTTTTATCCGCTTCGCCAGTTTCAATACTTTTTATTTCTTCGTAAATGGAGTTTAATGCATCACAAAAGCGATCCAGTTCCTGTTTGTTTTCGCTTTCCGTTGGTTCAATCATGATAGTGCCATTCACCGGGAAACTTAGGGTAGGAGCATGGAAACCATAATCCATCAATCTTTTAGCGACGTCTTCTGCTTCAATGCCTGCACTTGCTTTAAAGGGACGGAGGTCAACAATAAACTCGTGAGCACATGTTCCGCTTTTGCCGGTAAATAATATTTTGAAATTATCCTTCAGCTTTTCTTTCATATAATTCGCATTAAGAATCGCATGCTCTGTTGCTTTTCTTAACCCACTTTCTCCCAACATTTTAATATACGCGTAACTGATTAACAGAATACTTGCCGATCCATATTGCGCAGCACTTACTTCGCCTATACCATCTACTCCTGGTAAAAATGGAGCCAGTTTTTCATTTACACAAATGGGACCCATACCTGGACCACCTCCTCCGTGAGGAATTGCAAATGTTTTATGAAGGTTCAAATGACAAACGTCTGCACCAATAAAGCCAGGAGATGTAAAACCAACCTGCGCATTCATATTGGCTCCATCCATATAAACTAGCCCGCCGTTTACGTGAGTGATTTCACACATTTCTTTAATGCCTTCTTCAAATACACCGTGCGTAGATGGATAGGTAATCATCACTCCTGCCAGGGCTTCTTTATTTTTTTCAGCTTGCAGTCTTAAATCTTCAATGTCGATGTTACCTTGTTCATAACATTTTGTAACAACTACTTTAAAGCCTGCCATGACAGCACTCGCAGGATTTGTTCCATGGGCAGAAATTGGGATCAGAATAACATTTCTGTTTCCTTCATTTCGGCTTTCATGATATCTTTTAATAGCCATTAATCCTGCAAATTCACCTTGCGCACCGCTGTTTGGCTGTAAACTGCAGGAGTGAAATCCGGTTATTGTACTTAATAAGTTTTCAAGATCTTTTATCAGGAAATTGTATCCTTCCGTTTGGGATGCAGGTGCAAAAGGATGGATTTTTCCAAATTCCGGCCAGCTAACAGGAATCAGTTCTGTAGCAGCATTCAATTTCATCGTGCAGGAACCCAGTGAAATCATGGATTGTGTGAGTGATAAATCTTTATTTTCCAACCTCTTCATATAGCGCATCATTTCTGTTTCACTATGATAGGTATTGAAAACAGGATGCTCTAAAAACGGGGAATTTCTTTGGATCGATGAAGGAATATTATCCAGATTGATTTCATCATCAAAATCTACTGATGCCGCTTCTTCTCCTTTTGCCTCGTTGAAAACAATAATGATATTTAAAACATCATTTTTAGAAGTTGTTTCATCCAGTGATATGCTCACCATATTGCCGGAGAAATGAAAGTTCATCTGATTTTTCTCTGCAATCTTTTTTAAATTTTCTGGATCCTCAACTTTTAAGGTAATCGTATCGAAATAACTTTCATTGATTAATTCATACCCGCTTTCCTTTAAGTTTTCTGCCAGAGCTCTTGTGAGTAATGTGACTCTTTTAGCGATATCTGTCAGCCCTTCCGGTCCGTGATATACAGCATACATAGCAGCCATGTTAGCCAACAAAGCCTGAGCGGTACATATATTTGAAGTCGCTTTTTCTCTGCGGATATGTTGTTCACGGGTTTGCAGGGCCATCCTTAAACAGCGCTGATTCTGTGCATCTATTGTCACTCCGATGATCCGTCCCGGAATATTTCTTTTAAACTCATCTTTTGTAGAAAAGAAAGCTGCGTGTGGTCCACCGTATCCCATGGGTACGCCAAATCTTTGAGAGGATCCTACTGCTACATCAGCCCCTAATTCTCCGGGTGATTTTAATAGAGTTAATGCTAATAAGTCCGTTGCCATTACAACACGTGCATTCACAGCATGCGCCTTTTCTATAAATTCCTGGTGATCTTCAACACTCCCTTCGCTATCAGGATATTGAACACATGCTCCAAAATAATCTTCCGTTAGTTCTGCATTTTGAAATTGACCAAAAACCAGTTCAATTCCTACAGGAGTTGCACGGGTAATTAATACATCTCTTGTTTGTTTGAATATTTTTTCATCCACAAAAAACTTTGCAGAAGTTATGTGGTCTGTATTTTTATTCTTGTGATTAAAAAGCATCGCCATTCCTTCGGCTGCTGCAGTACCTTCATCAAGCAAACTGGCATTGGCAATTGGTAACCCGGTTAAATCACTCACCGTCGTTTGGAAATTTAACAGACTTTCTAATCGTCCCTGGGCTATTTCTGCCTGGTAGGGAGTGTATTGTGTATACCAGCCCGGATTTTCAAACAGGTTTCTTAAAATCACAGATGGAGTAAAGGTGTCATAATATCCCTGACCGATATATGATTTGTAAACTTTATTCTTAACTGCAACACTTTTCAATTCTGCCAGATAATCTGACTCACTCATTGGATCCGGCACATCCATTTTTTCATTCGTTCTGATGCCGGCTGGAATTGTTTTATCCATTAATTCTTCAATAGAATCAATTCCAATAAAATCAAGCATTTCCCTGGTTTCATTTTCATCAGGCCCAATATGTCTCACTGCAAAATCAGCGGACTGTTTGTCAAAAAGGTTCATAAAATTATCTTTAAATTGAATTTGTGGCGCAAAGTTACATTATATAAATAGCCAAATTTCAATTTTGACAATTGTTTGATGGTTTATTCAACTAATTTTGTCACATGTTTTTCACATTATGTTTTTTGTGTTCCTGATGTGCAATTTTCTGCTGAGAAAAATGTTTAAATACCCACAAATGAAAATAATTTAATTTATGAAAGAGGAACTTTTGGAGAATTGGGAAAGGAAATCAGCAGACAATCAAAAGAAATATGCCGGATTTCTTAAAAAGGCCGATAAAAATACGGTTTTAAAAAAGCTGCCTGCTCTTCATGATGAAGCTTTTGAAAAAATAGATTGTTTGGCATGTGCCAATTGTTGCCGAAATTTCTCCCCCAGATTTAAAACACCTGATATTAAAAGAATCTCCAAGCAGTTGAAGCTTAAAGAGGGTGTTTTTATTCAAACATATTTGCGTTTAGATTCCGATGGGGATTATGTCACCCGCACGAGTCCGTGTCCGTTTTTAGGGGATGATAATTATTGTACCATCTATGAAGACCGGCCCTCTGATTGTCATCGATTTCCTTATACAGATGAGGATGTCTTTATCAAACGTCCTGCTATTACCTTAAAAAATTCCACTTTTTGTCCGATTGTTCATTTTGTACTGGAAAAGCTGATTTGATGCGGTGTCGCTTCAATTTATTTTTTGCAGATATAATTTTACCCAATTAGAAGAGTAATGATTTTATTTTTTTCCTAAAAAGTGATCCACTGAAATCATTTGAAATAATTTAATTTCGTTATCATAGCTGTTTCGTAATAAGCAATTTTTTTAGGATCCTTCTGAAGTTGAGATGAACTCATTTTGGAAAGACCAATTTAAGTTTTATCCGGTTTCCAGATTGAGTGGTCAGCAGGAGAGTTTTTAGAATTTAGCTATTTACTTTTATAACCAAATTAATTATTCATGTCTATAGAAATAAATAAATCTGATATCGCCCGGCGATTTATGCGGTACGTACAAATAGATACGCAAAGTGATCCGCAAAGTGGCACTCATCCTTCCACAGAAAAACAAAAAGATTTGAGCAAGATTTTAGTGGAAGAATTAAAATCCATCGGAATAACAGATGCGGAAATGGATACTTACGGATATGTGTATGCGACCATCCCATCCAACACAGAGAAGGAAGTACCAGTGATTTGTTTTTGCAGTCATGTAGACACCGCTCCTGATGCGAGCGGTACGAATGTGAAACCTATTTTGCATAAAAATTACAATGAAGAAGATATTGTTTTGCCAGATGATACCAGTCAGGTGATATCTCCTGTAAACCATCCTTATTTAAGAAAACAAATTGGAACAGATATTATTACCGCCAGCGGAACGACATTATTAGGTGCTGATGATAAAAGCGGGGTAGCTGCCATTATGCAGGCTGCGGAATATTTAATGAAGAATCCTTCTTTGAAACATGGGAAAATAAAAATTCTATTTACTCCGGATGAAGAAATAGGAGAGGGAACGGCTAAGTTGGATATGGAGAAACTAGGAGCAGATTTCGGGTATACACTGGATGGCGGAGAGGCGGGAAGCCTGGAAGAAGAAACATTTAGTGCAGATGCTGCACGGATCATTATTCACGGTGTAATTGCCCATCCGGGTTATGCTAAAAACAAGTTGGTGAATGCGTTGAAAATAGGCGGGGAAATTTTGCATGCGTTGCCTACCCATGAATGGGCTCCGGAAGCTACAGAAAAGAAAGAAGGTTTTGTGCATCCGACACGTTTTGAAGGAATTGCAGAAAAAGCGGTTTTAGAATTTATTATCCGTGATTTTGATGATGACAAATTAATACAGCATGGAGAAAGATTACGAAAGATCGCAGAAGAAGTGGTATCTCATTATCGGGGTGCCTTTATTGAGTTTTCTATTCAGGAGCAATATCGGAACATGAAAAAAGTACTGAATGATTCTCCTCAGGTGGCGGCGTATGCTGCTGAGGCCATAAACAGGTCCGGATTGGATGTGATCACTGAAAGCATTCGGGGAGGAACAGATGGTAGCAGATTGAGTTTTATGGGATTGCCTTGTCCGAATTTATTTACAGGAATGCAGGGAATTCATTCCAGACAAGAATGGATCAGCGTAGATGATATGGCGAAAGCGGCAGAAACCATCGTGCACCTGAGTATGATCTGGGAAGAAAAGTCCTGAGATTTTTAAATGTGTATTCTGATTTTAAATAAGGATATTTATCCATTCTTAAAAAACAGTTGAACCATAATTAATTTTTCATGCCGTATTACAAACAATCCAGTCCTTTTAAAGTTCCTACTACAGATGGAAAAATAATATTGGAGCATTTTGGAAATGCTACTACAAACTCGGACAAACTGAGTATTGCTCATATGATTGCTCCACCCGGCTGGAGTGAGCCATTTCAAAATCCCGAGTTTGATGAATACACTTTGGTGAGTTCCGGGAAAAAGTTGTTTGAAGTAGATGGAGAAGAAATTACAGTTCACGCCGGTGAAAGTATTTTAATAAAAAAAGGCAGCCGCGTAAGGTATTCTAATCCGTACGAGGAACCTTGTGAATACTGGAGTGTATGTCTCCCTGCTTTTTCAATGGATAAAGTGCATCGGGAATTGTAGAAATAGTTTATAAAAACATACTTGTTTTTTTTAGATGAAAGAACCAACTGACTGATTTTTCAGATTTTATTTTTCCATGAGTTTTTAACAATTACGTTAAAGTTTGTCATTCATTTTTTAAGCATCT
>JBDSBN010000172.1:0-3636 GCA_039921585.1 Ginsengibacter sp.
CCAGCTGCATGCCTCTTTTTAGCATCCTCCATGTCTTCTTCATTCAGCCTTCTTGAATCCGCATACTCCTGTCTAACACGTCTTTTTTGTTCTTCTGCAGTATCTCTTGATGCTCTTTCAACTTCGACAACTCTTTCAGTTTTGCTTAGATTATCAAGATTATTAAGCTGACCCATATCTCGGTTGAGTTGGGTGACCTTTTCTCTTAACGAATCGATGGTGGAACCCAATCCATCATCCCGACCACGTATGTTTACACTAACTTCACTCATGGTTTTTTATCTTGTATTTATCTAAATCGTTTATATCAATATCATCAAAAAATTTATCACTTATAGAATCATCCTCATATTCGGGATTATTTTGCAAATTTTCCATGATTCTTTTACTATCCATATTCCTCATGAAAATCTCTTCTTCAATATCGAACAACATATCTAAGAAGGACATATGGCGATGCTCTGGACTTCCAAAGGCAACGCCATACTTCTTTCTCCATATAAAGTCTATTGGATATTTACTATTCCATTCAATGATATATTTACGCAGATTGACTCTCTGCTGACTTATCGGCTTCTGGTTCATCTTCTTCTATTTTTGTTAAATCATCCAATAACGGCTTGAACCAAGGAAGGAATGATTTTTTGTAAGACTCAACAATTTTTTTTGCTCGAATGGTATCTAACTCCCTCCAATTTTTAATCTCTAAATTATCCCTTAAATCTGGAATTAAGATTGCAAAATAGGAAATAGCATCTGCCAAGTCTAATTGAAAAACATGAACTTTCAATCCACTAAATGCCATGGTAGTGTAGTTATTGTTTGTTAAAGCCATCTTCATAGATTCAATATCCATAAGCTGACCAACATTAGGAAATTTGGCAATATAATCATTCCCTAAAACATTAACTACAATTTGATTTTGTCCTTTCATTATTATAAATTTTACAATTAAAAATACTCCTTATAGTGAAAATATGATAGGGTTCATATATTCAAAATCTACATCACGTCCAGAAATTTGTCCTTCAGAAATATCAAAACCTTCCTTGGAAGCAAAAGCACCTCGAATTGTAGCGAAAACTTCTAATTGTGGGTAAATTATGCCTGTTGCTGGGTCTTGGTAGTCTTTTACCTTACGCATGATATCAATCTGTACGCAATTCTCCTGCAATAGTACGGTATCAATAAATTCTTGCGGGTTGCTAACGTTTCTTAATAGCGCATTCTTTATAAGTTCATCTTGGTTGTTGAACTTTATACTATAAAATCCAGCGTTCAAAGTTCCATTCCACTTTAGTGCTGGAAGTTCTTGTGGAGTCAATTCACCGATTCCCTGAACAAATCCACGGCTGATAGTTTCGCTGACTCTGATAGATTTCATTTTTCCTACTGCAACACCGTTTACCTTTATAATTGCAAGCGGTGCGGTCATTACTTTTGTTGCCATCCTTATCTTCTTTTTATATTATTAATTTTTAAGCACTCAAATTTGCATCCAACATAAATCCAGTAACAAATAATTTGTTAATCGGACCATTTGGTACAAATCCGTATTTAATGTCATAATAATCCTCAATCAATCTTACTGTAACGTTTTTAAAAGATAGGATTAAATTATCACTTGCATTTGTCGATGTCTTACTTAAAAGATACCCTTCAACGAATGCCTTAACATCAGCTGGACTTGTCTTTCCCCAATTACTTCCTACAAATAAAGGTCTCATGTTTAAAATAAGTTCTTTATTTAATTGAGCACCAATTCTCATTATAGAAATTTCAAAGGAAGTTCCATCTGGATTAATTAATCGAGTGTTGTTCTGAATTGTATTTACCGCTTGATTAATAACATTTCCAATTCCTGGAACATTTCGGTTATGAACTACTCCGTGAATTAATGCCTTCTCTCTTTGTTTTAGTCCTAAAGGGTGGTTAAATTCTTTGATTTTGACAGTTTTATACGTTCCTGACTCTTGAGGCTCTAAACCACCTAATCTACCAGCTACATTAGCCGCATAATATATTGAAGGCAGTTTTTCTTTTGAACAGTCAAATTGGTTGTGTCGGGTTTCTCCATCATGACAAATAATTACTGAAGTGGTATCGTAAAATTTAGCTATTTCAATACTTGAATCCGCTCCAGTATCGAATTTAGTTTCATCTGAACCTCCACCTATAATTAGGAATTTATCAAACTCCGCAGTATTTTTAATGTGGTTCAAAATTTTACTGTTCACAATTCCTTTAGCGTCAACGCCAAATTTATCTGATAAGAAGAAAGTGTTATCAAGTTCACGAATATCTTCTAGCACTCTATCTAAATCAGCAGGGTCATAAATCTCTGAACCTCCTGAAGCTAACATTAGAGTTGATAAGGTCAATCCAGAAACATCGCCATTTCCATTTATAAGATAATCGCTGATATTGAACAAGGAATTAAAATCAAAATCGTTTCTCAACCAATTAAGTAATACATCTACATTGTTGAATTCTGGACTTCTTATTAATAGGGATGGTTTGGTTTGTTGTTTAGTCAGTCCATTTATACTTTTACCGTTAACAGTAAGTCCAGCAAAATTACCCTCTAAAATTTCTAAAGTGTAGAATCCTACATTTTCAGCAGATTCTTTAAATTGCCATCCATACCCTTTAGATAAGGTAGTTCCATTTTTCCATCCCACAAAACTTGGAGCATCTCCATTAAATGTAACAGTTCCTGTTAGTGTAAATACTTCTGTGCTAGGGTCAACGCTATTAAGTTTTGAAAAAACTAATAGATTCTGACCTTCAATGCCTGCAGTGTATCCTGTATTGCCATTATTTATTAATTCAGCAACAGCTACAACAGCTTCTATAATTGAGGAACCAACGCAAGTATAATCAGCAATTAATAATCCATCTATCTTTAATTCAACGGTATTACCGACAGATACGTTATCGAATCTGATAACAGCTTTCCCTAAAGTTTCGTCAGTAATTCCGTTACCAACACTACCTTCATTTTTACACTTTATAGTTATGGAACCTCCATCCGTACCATTATTAAAATCTAAAAAGATTGTAGATGGAATTGTTTGGGCTGCCCTGATAATATGAACAGTTTCTGGACCAGGCATGTTGTTAGCTGGATTAAAAATATAATCTGCTAAATCATACAATAAACCACCTTTGACAAAATTCTTAAAATCATCTGAGTCATTAAAGGAATAAACTGAATTCAAACCGTTCGCAAAAACTCCATTAATTCCAGAACCACCTCCAAAACCTTTTCCACTTCCTGTGTCGATTATAGCTAAATCACCGAATGAAAAGTCATTTGGTTTCGCTGGTATTCCGCTTTTAATTTGAGCATAGACACCTGGCTCAATTACTTTTCTGCCTTTGAAATTTACTTTTGTTGCCATGTTTTATTTTTCTTTTAATTTCCTTTTTGATGATTTATTTTTCTTTTCCCTTATCTTTTCAATAATGTCTTTCTTTTTATTCAGATAAGGCTTTTGGTCAAAATGTATTTCACTTTTTAAAATACCAAACCACTCCATTTCCTTCTTTTCCGCATCACCATAAAGTTTTCTTACAATCTCTTGGTCTGTGCTTGAAAATCTATTTTTTAATGCAAATTCTACAACTTTCATT
>JBDSBN010000173.1:0-31328 GCA_039921585.1 Ginsengibacter sp.
TTCTAAAAATGCAGCGGTCCCTTCGTTTTTATCTTCAGATGCAAAAGCTTCTGCAAATATAGTTGCTTCTTTTTTATACCCATCTAATGAATGATTGAATGAATTGATGGCTTTGATTGCTTTTGCAACGCCTACCGGAGATTTAGTTAAAATAAGGCTCAGAATTTCTTTGGTTTTATCCATTAATTCTTCCGGGGTTGTTACCTGATTGACAAGGCCCAGCTGTTGAGCTTCCTCTGCTCCAATCATATTTCCCGTTAGAATCAATTCCATAGCTTTCCCTTTTCCAACGAGCATGCTTAAACGTTGTGTGCCACCATAACCCGGTATTAATCCAAGATTTACTTCCGGTTGACCAAATCGGGCATTGTTTGCTGCGATTCTAAAATGACAAGCCATTGCAAGTTCACATCCTCCACCAAGAGCAAAGCCATTTACAGCTGCTATTACCGGTTTCGGGCTATCTTCTATTTTGAAAAATATTCGTTGACCATTGGAGGATAAATATTCTGCATCCTCATTGGAGATTTGTAAGAATTCAGAAATATCAGCTCCAGCTACAAAAGCTTTCGGGCCGGCACCTGTTATTATCACTCCTTTTATTTGATCATTTGCATAAACATCATCCATCAGTTGATCCAAATCTTCAAATACTGTTTTATTTAGGGCATTCAATTTATCCGGACGATTAATAGTAATCGTAAAAATTCCATTTTCTAATTCTGTTGCTAATGTTTTGTACATAATAAATGATTTAAGCCTGACCAGGCAACAATTGATCTTTGATTTTTCGATTAAAAACTGCGGTGCTTTTTCACCCAATCACGGATATAATCGGCAATCGTTGTCGTGGTTGTTCCCGGAGGAAACAACTCTCCAACGCCCATTTCTTTTAATTTTTTCATATCCTCTGCCGGGATAATTCCTCCACCTGTTACCAATACGTCATCCATTCCTTTTTCTTTCATTAGAGAAAGAATTTTTGGAAACACGGTATTGTGCGCTCCTGTCAGGATACTGATGCCTATCGCATCTACATCTTCCTGTAAGGCTGCATTGACCACCATTTCAGGGGTTTGTCGAAGGCCGGTATAGATGACCTCCATGCCTTCATCCCGCAGAGAGGTGGCAATTACTTTGGCACCGCGATCATGGCCATCTAGGCCTACTTTTGCCACTAATACCCGTATTGGACGATTCATTTGTTTGCTCATCGAAAATATTATTCAGTCAAAAATAAGCATCCTAAAGCACAATGGCTATTGCCTTGTAAATACGGACGCAATTTTACACTAATACTTTTAATAAATTAAATGATGGGAAAATCATTTCACTTACTTATTCACCATTTCTAAAATCGTGTGAATTCTTTTTATCGTTTCTTCCTTGCCTATTATAGCAGCTATATCAAAAACTCCCGGACCAAACTTACCTCCAACTAACATAATTCTTAGCGGAAACATCAATTCGCCTGGTTTTAATTGCTGAGCCTGTGTGAGCACTTTAAAGCTTGCTTCAAGATCGTCATGACTCCACGAAGTTGCCGCCTCCCAGGATTTGGCTAGTTCAACAAAAAATTGGTTTTTACTATCGTTCCATTTTGACTGTATACCACTAATGTCAATGTTTTCGGGAGTTTTAAAAAAGAAAGATGCCTGCTCTGTAAAGTCTGTTAATAAAGTGCACCGTTCCCGCACCAGTTCAATTATTTTAGTAAGTTTTTCGTTATCGCTAATATCAAAATCATTTGCAATGAAAATTTCCTTCACACGTAATACCAGTTCATTTAATGGCAATTTAATAATCCATTCTTTATTGAACCATTTTGCTTTTTCAAAATCAAATTTAGCTCCTTGAGAGTGTACTCTTTCTATACTAAACTTATCGATCATTTCCTCCAGGGAAAAAATTTCCTGCTCGGTCCCATCATTCCATCCAAGAAGTGCCAGCATATTTAAAAATGCCTCAGGCATAAAACCCATTTCTTTAAATCCCTGAGATTTTCCTTTTGCAGGATCATCCCATTCCAATGCAAATACAGGGAAGCCTAAGCGTTCTCCATCCCGCTTACTCAATTTTCCATTTCCATCAGGTTTTAAAATAAGTGGAAAATGAGCCCATTGCGGCATATCTTTTTCCCAGCCCAGGTACTTATATAATAAGACATGAACAGGGGCGCTTGGCAACCACTCTTCACCGCGAAATGCATGGGTGATTTCCATTTCATGATCATCTACCACTACGGCAAGATGATAGGTAGGCATGCCATCTGCTTTCAGTAAAACTTTATCATCTACCCCGTTTGTACTCATTTCCAATTCGCCACGAATCAGGTCATGAAGATATACTGTTTCATCCGACTCGATTTTTATTCGGATAACATGCGGGGTGTTATTTTGTAAAAGTTCTTCTGTCTTTTCCGGAGAAAGGGATAGAGAATTCCGCATACTCATTCTGGTTTCCATACCATATTGAAGATTATGTTTTCCTTCGGATTTTAATTTTTCCCTCATCGCTTCAATCTCTTCAGGAGTATCAAAAGCATAATAGGCATGACCATTTTTTACGAGCTTTTCTGCGTACTCTCTGTAAATTTCTTTTCGCTCACTTTGTCTGTATGGACCAAATGCACCAGGTTTGTGCGGACCTTCGTCTGGTAAAATATGACACCATTCCAAACAATCATAGATATATTGTTCGGCTCCTTCCACAAAGCGTGTCTGATCCGTATCTTCAACTCTCAAAATAAAATCTCCACCGTGCTTGCGGGCAAATAAATAATTCGTCAGGGCAGTGCGAACGCCGCCTAAATGCAAGCCGCCTGTCGGACTTGGAGCAAATCTCACTCTTACTTTTTTCATCTTGCAAAGATAAACAGCTGAAGGTTTATTTTGAAAATTAATGAGTAAACCAGATTTTCTATTAAGGAAGCTGGATAAAAATGATTCAATTAGTAAAATAATTGGTTTTTGTAGGATGTGTTGTTGGTTTTAATCATCACTTTCAGTTTAAAATATCTCCTTTAACTAAAATATCTTCAGAGTAGTTTACCCAAAAACTATCTAAAAGGATCAATTTGTTTGTGTAATATCTCCTACAAAAGTTGGTTTTTCGAAAAATATTCTACACTTAAACTGGGTTTACCTGTAATTTAATAGAGGCATAGTTTTTTCATTTTAAAGTGTAAATATTTAATCACCTATTTAAAATCTTAAATTATGGCTAATAACAGAAACAACAGAAATCATTTTGATAAAAGGCGTTCTAATATTGATTGGAATGATAATAGTGAATGGAATCAATACTCTGACAAAAATTCAAACTTTCATCAACGAAGTTGGAATGAAAGTGGGAATATGCATGAAGATAATTATGGCTTAGGAGATACTTCACAGGGAAGTGCCAATTATGGAAATACGGACCATGGGAGAGGAGCCCGGTATTACGGAACCGGTAGTTATGGCGGATATTCTGGAAGTGACAGAGAAGAGGGTGATTTTGGACAAAGAGGCCGGGACAGAAGAGGTATGGAAGGAATGAATAATTATAACCAAAGGAATCGACATTTAGACAGAGGGGATAGTAATTATGGACGAGGTAGTAGATATGGAAATTCCGGAAGCTATTTTGGAAGAAGCGAACCTGGATATAGAAGAGATTATGGTCCCAAAAATCCAAACGAATCTGGTGGTAGATCTAATTCAAACAGAAATGAAAGGTCTGGTGGAAATTGGGATGGTGATCGTGATTGGTGGGACAGAACTTCTGACGAAGTTGCTTCCTGGTTTGGAGATGAAGATGCGGAGCGTCGTCGGGAATTAGATAAAAGATATGGGCCTCATTCCGGAAAAGGACCTAAAGGCTACGCAAGATCAGATGAGAAGCTAAAAGATGAGATAGAAGAGAAATTATATCATGATTCTTTTGTGGATGCAACCGATATTGAAGTCAGTGTAAGTGATGGAGAAGTTACATTATCCGGAACAGTGGATAATCGACAAACAAAGCGAAGAGCGGAAGATTTGGCAGAAGATATTTCCGGGGTAAAGGACGTTTCCAATCATTTAACAATAAATCGTTCTGCAGATTTGGGAAACATCCGTTCCACAAGTATGGGAAATAATTATTCTGAAAATTCTGAAATATCGGGTCCCACAAAAACAGGATTGAGTTCAGAAGAAGAAAAACTGGATCAATCAAATGATTTGTATAGAACAAAAAATAAGTAATCCCAGGTTTTAGTATAAAAAATGTCTCTATTTAGAGGCATTTTTTTTTACTCCTCCTTTTTACTTTGCAAGCTTTTTTGGCGTTTCAAATTAGGTAAAAAATAAGTAATCATTCCTATTAGAGGTAAGAATGCACAGATGTGAAACACGAAATTAATACTTGTCTTATCTGCCAACATGCCTAATAATGCGGAACCCAATCCGCCCATCCCAAATGCAAATCCGAAAAACAATCCTGAAACCATTCCTACTTTTCCCGGTAATAATTCCTGCGCATAAACAAGTATAGCAGAAAATGCGGAAGAAAGTATAAAGCCAATGATTACTCCAAACATACTTGTCCAGAAAAGATTCATATAGGGGAGCATCAAAGTAAAAGGAGCAGCACCCAAAATTGAAAACCAGATAACGTATTTTCTGCCGAAGCTGTCGCCTAATGGGCCGCCAATATATGTGCCTAATGCAGAGGCGCCTAAAAATCCAAATAAATACATTTGAGAACTCTGGATAGAAACGGAAAACTTATCCATCATATAAAAAGTGTAATAGCTCGTAATACTAGCCAGATAAAAATATTTTGAAAAGATAAGTACAAGCAAAATGACAATTGATGATACCACTTTTTTCCTGGTCAGGATTAACTGTCCCGTATCCGATGAGTGAATGGATTTTGGTCTGATCAGATGAATATTGTTTTTTGCCCATTGGCCTACTTTTACAAGAATTCCAATGGCAATTAGTGCCAGCAAGCTAAAATAGAGAATATGTGATCTTCCATAGGGAACGATAATTAATGCCGCGAGTAGTGGTCCGATTGCTGTTCCGGTATTTCCACCAACCTGAAAGATGGATTGTGCCAATCCGCGTCTGCCACCCGAGGCCATATAAGCGATTTTGGAAGCTTCCGGGTGGAATATGGAGGATCCTAATCCAATTAGTGCGACAGAAATTAAAATTGCTTCAAAGCTCTCAGCAAATGATATTGAAATTAACCCTATTAATGTAAAACTCATCCCGATTGCCAGTGAAAATGGTTGCGGTCTTCTGTCTGTAAATGAACCTACAAAAGGTTGTAGCAAAGAAGCAGATAATTGAAATGTAAGCGTAATTAAACCAACCTGGGTAAAACTTAACTGAAAGGTTTCCTTTAGTAATGGATAAATAGAGGGGATCAACGATTGTAAAGTATCATTGAGCAAGTGCGAGAAACTGATGCCAAATAAAATGGTGTAAATGGTCGTTTCTGCGATATTCTCTATTTCCCTTGAAGGTTGATTTGACAGTGTTGACATAGATTCTTAAAAAAACAAAATTAAGCCAATCAGTTATTCTTCTGTCGCTATAAAAAAATGCAGAAGTGAAATGAATGAAATTATTGGATATTTCTAATCTTTGGCCTTTTGGGTTTCTATCTAAACAGAATAACCATACTTTTTTTGGGCGGAGTCAAAAAAAAAGCACCAGAATTTTGGTGCTTTTTTAAAGAGTTTTGTTTTGAAGTCTATTTTTTAATCCATTGGATTGCCTGCCCATCACTCAGTCTGAGTATATAATTCCCTCTTGAAAAGGAAGAAATATTGATGGATTGGCTGCTTCCGGATATAATTCCATTCTGAAGAATTCTGCCATTCATATCTACAATGGTATATAATTTTCCAACAAGGTTTTGATTTCCTTTTACATTAATGGAGTTTCCTCCTGCAGGATTTGGATATATATCCGTTGTGAAATTATTTGCCTGGTTTTTTATTAATATTATTCCATGGTTTTTCCTTTTTCCATCAAAATCGACTGCAACCAATCTGTAAAAGTTATTGCCCTGGTTGGGGTTCTCATCTACAGTAGAATAACTCGTCAGCGTATTACAATATCCTGCACCTTTAATTTGGTCAATTGTATTGTACTTTATACCATCAGAACTTCTTTCTATTAGAAAATGAGAGGAGTTGCTTTCGCAGCTTGTTTTCCAATGTAGGTCGACCTTGCCGGAATGGTAATTACCTGAAAAGCTGATCACCGTAACAGGCAATATTATCGCAGGAGTCCAGGTAAAATTATCAAGTGCCATGTAATTGAAATTTCCCTGAAGTTGAAAACTAATTTCATTGATGGTGAAATTTGAATTATTTACTCCGTCTTCTGTAGCAAGATCCACATATGCAAATCCATGGTTGGTTCCATAAGAACTATTGAATCCTGTTGATTTTGTAAGAGTAAATACAACAACGCCATCCATCTTTCCGGTTATTAAGATAGATCCGTTCGGAGATGGGTTATTACCTCCATCAATCGAAGTGAATAACCAAAAATTCTGCACAGAAAATGGCATGCCATCAGTTGTTCTTATGGAATTCAATTGATTTCTTACGGTTGAATTAATGTTGTCTATAAACCTGTTGGATCCATCGTATCCAATGCCGTGTCGTGAACTATAAACAGCAAAAGCGTTGGTCAGCAGGAAGGGCTGTCCATTACTATTAAAAGAGTTTAGATACGGGGTTTGGGTTTCAAATGTTTCTGTGGATTGTGCCTTTGAAATTAAAGTGGCCACACACAGAGCACAAATAATGGTAAATGTTTTAATAATGGGGAGTTTCATTTAAAGTAAAATTTAATAATAAGCGTTTGTTTAAATCTTTAAGATTAAAGTAATAGGTTTTGGTATTCAAAAGTCAAATTCGTCCACATGGTAATTAAGAAATTCGGAACAGGTTAGTAGAGTTATTAAGACTTTTATTTTCGTAAATCTACGTAATAAATATAGAATTATGTATTGTTTTTGAAATTAATTTATTAATTGTCAATCCTTTGGATGAGCGTTCTATAAATTATTTTAATACACATCCAATTATTTGCATTTATCTCTTATATAGACGTATAAACGATAAAATTCAGATTGAATTGTGTAAAACAATATTCTTATTGAATTTTTATCTTAATAAAGTTTGTGGAGATTGAAAAAGGAAATTTGGAATCATAAAAAAAAGAGGTTGCCTTATTCAGAACAACCTCTTTTTTTAATAACCGTTCAGCTAAATTTTAATACTCTCTTTCAGCCTAATCTCTTCCATGGCAATTTTTATACTTCTTGCCACTTCCGCATGGACAAGGTTCATTCCTGCCTATTTTTGGATCTGCTTTAATTGGCTCTTGTTTAATATCAGAAGGATCGTGGTATTCATTTTCAGGAGATAAATATTCAGGCCCGCCGGCTCCGGCTCCAACAAATTCTTCTCTCCGCTGACGCATTTTGCTCATATCAGTTTTACGCTGACGCTCTTCTGTAATTCGGCTTTCCTGATTTTGTTCTACTGGAATTTTACATTGTGTCAGGAAACCGACAATATCTTTGTTTACCTGATCATCCATTTGTTTAAATGCTCCAAAAGCTTCTATCTTATAAATAACCAATGGATCTTTTTGTTCGTAACCTGCTGTTTGTACACTATGTCTTAGATCATCCATGGCGCGTAAATGCTCTTTCCATGCATCATCGATCAAGGCAAGGGTTATACTACGTTCAAGGGCATTGGTTAATTCTGCTCCATTACTTTCGATGGTTTTGTCCAGATTGGCAATTGCCTGCATAATCTTTTTCCCATCTGTGAAAGGAACGGCCACATTAACGATATGATTTCCCTGTTCTTTACGAATATTTTTGATGACGGGCAAAGTTTGCTCATTCATCATTTTATTCTTGCGATTGTAGCTATCTTTTGCTTCGTAGTATAATTTATTCGCAAGTGCCTCCAGGTGGTCTTTCGCTAATTCTTCTTTCGTGATAGTCGTGTCAATTCCAAAATTCATAATCACGGCCAGTTTGAACTCTTCGTGATTTTCAATTTCTTTAAAGGAATTAATCAACCCTTCAGCAACAGAGTAGAAGGCATTATCCAGATCCAGAGCAAGTCTATCTCCAAATAAGGCATGATTGCGCTTACCGTAAATAACCGTACGCTGCTTATTCATTACGTCATCATATTCCAATAATCTCTTGCGGATACCAAAGTTGTTTTCTTCCACTTTTTTCTGAGCACGTTCAATACTTTTTGAAATCATGCTATGTTGAATCACTTCACCTTCTTTGTATCCCATTCTATCCATTAGGGAAGCAATACGCTCGCTTCCAAACATGCGCATCAAATCATCTTCTAAAGAAACAAAGAATTTAGAAGATCCGGGATCTCCCTGTCTTCCTGCTCTACCACGCAACTGTCTGTCAACACGGCGACTCTCATGTCTTTCTGTACCCAGTATAGCCAAACCTCCTGCTTCTTTTACACCAGGGCCGAGCTTGATATCCGTACCACGTCCTGCCATATTTGTAGCTATGGTCACAGCACCCGGAAGACCGGCTTCAAGTACTACCTGCGCTTCCTTAGCATGTTGTTTGGCGTTTAGAACATTATGTGGAACACCTTTTTGTTTCATCATCCGGCTGAGTAATTCACTCACTTCCACCGAAGTAGTACCAACAAGAATAGGTCTTCCTTCTTCCCTCATCTTTTCTACTTCCTCAATAACTGCTTTGTATTTTTCGCGCTTGGTCTTAAATACCATATCCTGCTCATCATCTCTTACTACAGGTACGTTCGTAGGAATAGATACCACATCTAATTTGTAAATATCCCAGAACTCAGCGGCTTCTGTTTCTGCTGTACCCGTCATACCGGCCAGCTTATGATACATCCTGAAATAGTTCTGTAGGGTAATGGTGGCATAGGTTTGAGTAGCACTTTCAATCTTCACATTTTCTTTCGCTTCTATCGCCTGGTGCAAACCGTCGGAATATCGGCGGCCTTCCATAATACGACCTGTTTGTTCGTCCACAATCTTTACCTGACCGTCAATGACTACATATTCATCATCCTTTTCGAAGAGGGTATAGGCTTTCAATAATTGTGTAATCGTATGTATTCTTTCTGCTTTAATGGAATAATCATTCAGCAGTAATTCTTTTTGTTCCAGTTTTTCTTCTGCTGAGGCGGTGCTTTTTTCAATTTCTGAAAGTTTCACTCCAATATCAGGCATGATGAAAAATTCAGGATCTTCTCCTGAACCAGTAATCAGAGTAATCCCTTTATCTGTCAATTGAACAGAGTTGTTCTTTTCATCAATCACAAAATAAAGCTCCTCATCTACAAGAGGCATGTGCTTTTGTTGCTCTCCTAAATAATAATTCTCTGCTTTCTGAAGTTTTACCTTCATCCCAGGCTCACTAAGATATTTAATAAGGGCATTGTTTTTTGGAAGACCACGATGTGACCTATAAAGAGAAAGACCACCATCTTTTGGGTCATCATTGCCTTCGGCAATTTTCTTTTTTGCTTCTACTAAAAATTGACTGGTCACTTTTTTCTGCGCTTCCAGAATTTTTTCAATCCTTGGTTTTAATTGATCAAATTCCTGAGTATCTCCTTTTGGAATAGGTCCGGAAATGATCAAAGGGGTACGTGCATCATCAATTAACACACTATCCACCTCATCCACCATCGCAAAATGATGCTTTTTCTGAACCATTTCATCCGGAGAATGCACCATGTTATCCCTTAAGTAGTCAAAGCCAAATTCGTTATTTGTGCCATAAATGATATCTGACATATAGGCTTTGCGGCGCTCTTCACTATTGGGCTGATGCTTGTCTATACAATCAACTGTCATACCCAACCATTCGAATATTGGGCCGTTCCATTCACTATCTCTTCGTGCCAGATAGTCATTAACTGTTACAATATGTACGCCATGTCCGGGTAATGCATTCAAATATGCAGGAAGGGTAGAAACAAGCGTTTTACCTTCACCCGTAGCCATTTCAGCAATTTTGCCCTCATGCAATACAATACCACCAATCAGCTGCACGTCGTAATGCAACATATTCCAGGTGATTTCATTTCCTCCGGCTGTCCATTTGTTTTTATAAATGACTTTATCACCCTCTATTTTAATATAATTTTTTGCTACACTAAAATTTCTATCGAGCTCGGTGGCAGTACTTACTAATTCTTCATTTTCTTTAAACCTTCTGGCGGTTTCCTTAATCACTGCAAAGGCTTCCGGGAGGATGTCCAACAATATTTCCTCCAGCTTTTTATCGCGATCTTTCTGCATGGCATCTACCCCCTGGTAAATCGCGTCACGACCGGAAATGTCTGCTGAATCCAAAAGCTCTGCTTCTTGTTTTCTTTTTTCGATTTCCTGATCTATATCTAAAAGATATTCTTTAATCCGTTTACGGAATTCAATTGTTTTGTTCCGCAAATCATCATTTGAAATCGAATGGTACTGTTCGTAAAAGGAATTAATTTTTTCGATGTAAGGTTTAATTTTCTTTACATCTTTTTCACTTTTATTACCACCAAATAATATTGAGAGAAAACCAGCCATATTAGTATTAGGTTAAATTGTTTAAGAACCGTTAATTGTCAAATTTAATGCTCAACTCATTGTTTAGCCAAATTGACAGGGTCGCAAAGTTACATAATTGCATTCTTTTTCAAGATTAATATATAGAATTTATAACGTTTTATATTGCTGCGGAAAAGATTGATAACAAGTCTGTGTAATAACTTTTGCTTTTGAATAGCCTGCGTCGATGTGCCAGAAGTATGACACTATGAGGATTCAGTGGGTCAGCCTATTAGACTGGATGATCCTGGAAAAGGAGTTTGTCGTTTTTCAGGATCATCCAGTATTCAGACTAGTTTTTTATATCCAATTTTATCTTCAATTCTTCCAATTGCTTATCATCAATAGTGGAAGGTGCATCAATCATCACATCGCGACCACTATTGTTTTTAGGGAAGGCGATAAAATCACGGATTGATTCACTGCCACCTAAGAGGGCGCATAATCTGTCGAATCCAAAAGCGATTCCACCGTGAGGAGGAGCACCGTATTCAAAAGCGCCCAATAAAAAGCCGAATTTATGTTGGGCTTCTTCCTTACTCATTCCTAAAGCAGCAAACATTTTTTCCTGTAGTTCTCTTTGGAAAATGCGGATTGAGCCACCGCCTATTTCATTCCCATTTAAAACCATGTCATATGCATTCGCTTTAATGCCTGCATACGGATGATCCAAATATTTTTCTACATTTTTTATTTCCGGATCATTGGAGATCATGACTTCAATATCCTCAGGCTTCGGAGAGGTGAAAGGATGATGGCGCGCCACCCAACGATTACTGTCTTCATCATACTCAAAAAGTGGAAAATCTGTTACCCAGAGTAATTTATATTCATCCGGCTTTCGAAGGCCTAATCTTTGAGCCATAAATAATCGCAGATCGCTGATGGCTTTACGGGCACGTTCTTCTTTTCCTGCCAGAATTAAAATAAGATCACCAGGTTTTGAATCACAGAATGTTGTGAATGCTTTTAATTGTTCTTCATTGAAAAATTTATCAAAACTGCTCTTAAAAGTTCCATCTGTGTTTACTTTTACAAAAGCGAGACCTCGCATTCCAATTTGAGGACGCTTCACCCATTCCACTAATTCATCCGTTTGTTTCCGGGAGTAATCGCTACAACCGGGTACAGAGATAGCTAAGAGCGTTTCTGCTTCATTAAATACACCAAATTCACTACCGTTCAGTGTTTCCAGAAATACTTTATCCTGTGATTTAAGGTTTTTTACTTTCATGCCAAAACGGATATCCGGTTTATCATTTCCGTAATTCCACATGGCATCTTCCCATGTCATTCTTTCCACTGTTTCTGTATAATCGATATTTTTAACTTCCTTAAAAATAAATTTAATTAACCCTTCAAACATGGTCAGAATATCTTCCTGCTCTACAAAAGACATCTCACAATCTATCTGTGTAAATTCAGGCTGCCTGTCTGCACGGAGATCTTCATCCCTGAAGCATTTTACGATCTGATAGTAACGGTCGTACCCACTCACCATCAACAATTGCTTAAAAGTTTGTGGAGATTGAGGAAGTGCATAAAATTCTCCTTCATTCATTCTACTTGGAACAACAAAATCGCGTGCTCCCTCCGGAGTGGATTTAATTAAGAAAGGCGTTTCAATGTCCATGAATTGATTCTCGTGAAGGTAATTTCTTGTCGCACGGTTTACAGCGTATCTTATTTCAATGTTTTTCTTTACGGCGTTTCTTCTCAGATCCAGGAAACGATATTTCATGCGCAGTTCATCGCCGCCATCTGTATCATCCTGAATGGTAAAGGGAGGCACAGCAGATTTGTTCAAAACGTTTATTTCTTCTACTAATATCTCTATTTCTCCTGTTGGAATATTTAGATTTTTATTACTTCTTTCGTTCACCTTTCCTTTAACCTGAACAACATATTCCCTTCCAATCGGGTTCGCATCCAGCTCTTCAGTTAATTTCTCATTGAATAACAGTTGGGTCAGACCATATCTGTCCCGCAGATCAATAAAAGTGATGCTTCCAAATTTACGAATGGTTTGAACCCAGCCCGAAAGGGTGACTTCTTTGTTTATATCAGAAATTCTTAATTCTCCACAGGTATGTGTTCTGTACATTATGATGATTTTTTAAAAGGCTGCAAAGATATGGGTTATCCATTTTTTCGTGAAATGGATTTAAAAGGAATTGAATAAAGCATTTAATAATCACTGGGAGCGACAATTTATTTATGAACCTTCTCTGTTTTTCCAAATATTATTGTCTCCTGTTTTTGTAGTTCTAAAGATTCAGAAAGTAAAAATATCAAATGGTTGGAAAAATCATTTAAAATTGTTTGAGAAAATATACAGATAAATTATTTGGTTAATCTTTAGTTTTGCAGTGGAATCAAATTTTGATTATTGCCATTTCCCATTCCAAAGAATGTGGATGTTTTCTGAAAAAACATGCAATTTTGAAGAGAGATTTTTAAACTTAGAAAATCACTTTGTATTCTCTGCAATACGTGGCAGATTATTTGTAACCTAAAGAACTTTAAATAAAATAAATTATGATAAAAAAGATCACATTTTCATTGCCGCCTGAAGCCATGGAAGGCGCGTCGGAAGTATATTTGCTGGGAGATTTCAATAACTGGAATCCGGAAAATGCTCCAAAGATGGAAAAGCAAAAAGACGGCTCTTTTAAAACAGTCGCTGAATTGGAAACAGGTAAAACCTATCAATATCGTTTTTTACGGAATGATGGTCAATGGGTGAATGATTATAACGCACAAAGCTATACAAATGTAGATGGTCTGCATGTAGATAATTGTGTGATTTCTGTGCCGGTTTCTAAAACGGATGCTTCTAAAAAATCTACTGCCTCTAAAGCCACCGCTCCAAAGAAAACCGTTAAAGGACAAGCTGAGGCAAAAGCTCCGGCAAAAGTAAAAGCTGGATCTGCCGCGGCAAAGAAATCTACTGGGGCAGTTGCTTCAAAAAAGGCAGCACCTGTTAAAAGCACAAAAAATGTTTCTGCAAAAACCACAACAACGGAATCTAAAAAATCAGTAAAAACTGCTGCGAAGAAAACTATAGCTCCAAAAGCAAAAAAATAATCTTTGCCTCGGGATAGGCTGACTTTAAGAATAAGGTGATTCCATATTCGGTATCGATACCGGATAGAAGTTTCTATCTATTATTTTTCCGGAAACATCTCAAAAGGAGGTGTTTCCGGAGAGATGATTTGAATGTTATTTGGCAGATTTTTTATTCCTGTCGGATTCTGGAAAGAATTTCTGGCTACTATATAGGGTTAATTGTTTTTCATTTTCAATAAACATCGCTGGGAGTCCGCTTAGTCCTGTCACTCTGCCTTTTACTACGATGGCCTTCCCTAATAATTCTTTTTCAGGATTGAAGCTGAAATTGGGGATAGATTCTTTTCGGATAAAAACTGTAAATGTCTGATTTGGAAATTGCTTGTCCAGATTCAACAAAATATTTCCCGCACGGCTTATTCGGGCACCGACAACTGTTCCAACTATTGAGATGTCACTATGATAGTCGATATAGGTTTTTGCCACATCCGTATTGAATATTTGTTTGGGCAACATTTCCTGATCGAATGGTTCTACATCGCCGAATTTATCTTCCGGCAACCAATCGGGTATGATCTTTTGGCTTTTTATTTTAGCTAATAATTCTGGTTCCAACTTGGAGAAAAAAGATAACCCGGTTCTTTTTTCTATGGCAGAAATTGGAACAGCATAGGATTGCAGAGGTTTTGTGATTTCTTTATTAGGCATGATAAATCCGATAGCCTTTTGGTTTTTTGCATCCACAGCAATCTTCCAGAAATAGTCCGGAATGCTTACTTTATTCAGGCTTCTTTCGATACTTTTTAAGCTGTCGTGTAGAATAGGGCCCGTAATGACATAAACCTGTGTTTTAGGGTTTCGGAAAATATAGAACCTGATTGCATTTTCAAGTTCGCTCCATCCTTCTCTGTTGAATTCCGGAATCTGCGGAGAAATGTTTGAATAGTAATAGGATTCAGATAATGCTTTTTGCGACCATCTGAAATCCGCTGAAGGAGCCAAATGCCCACGGTCATATCCGAATCCGTCGTATGTAAAAGTGCTGTCAGACTTTAAGGTTTTTAAGAAATAATCTGCTTCCACCGCACTGCCTGTCGTTACCGATGAATCTACCCGGAAATCATTCGTTCGGGTAACGGTACCGGAAATGACGTCCGGCAAAATGATATGTGCAACCCAGCGTGGAACTTCATGTTTTTCGGAATAACTTAGATAAAAAGCTGAGTGCTTTATTAATTGCTCTCCGGGAAAAACGGTGGGAAGGCCTACCTTTTCAAGATCGCTTGATATCTTTTGAAGTTTGAGTTCTTCTAATTCGCTGTAGAGCTTTTTCTTCCTTTCTTCAGAACGCGTGATTTCCTTTTCAATTTTTAGAATTTCTTCCTCAAAAGATTGCGTGAAGCCGAAAGATGTAATAAATACAAAAAGAAGTACGAAAGAAAAAGATTTCATAAGTGGATTCTAAATCTATGACAATCAACAAATATATGGGTTTATATTTATTTTTAAAATAGATATAAACGATGATGATTGAGGCAATTTATTTCAGAAACCTGATCATTTATATTCACCGATTAATATGCCTGAAATATTCCACGAGCTAAAACTTGTTCCTTCTGTTTTACCCAATGGAATGGCAACTTTAAAAGTGTGTTTTCCCGGGGAAAGGTCATTAATGGGTATAAAAACCGGATTTGTAACAGTACCCGGACACCAATTAGAACGACTCAGATCTGAGGAGGACAAACCGGTGCCAAAGTTCCCTGAGGAGGGATTCAACATGCGATATGTAGCGCAATCTGTTCTCCAGGGAATAAAATTAAAGATTTTCTTACCGTCCATAAATACCTCATTTAGCTTTTGATTAAATTCATCCCCATTTCCCCATCCACCATGCCCGGTTGTCGTATATCGTAAAGTCAGATTTTTAAGTCCGGCCGGAATGTCCACCGTCACAGTTAAAGAATCATTATCAAACATGGTGGCATAATTTTGCCCGGCCATTTCCATGATGTTTAGCGTATTGAAAATAGGTTGGACCCAATTTGATTTTGTGGATTTTGATGCCTGCTTCGGATAGTAATTTAAATCAAGATTAATGGTGTGACCGCCTCTGTCATAATTGCCAATAAATACACCAATCCATACTTCACCTTTCATCGCAGGAAGTAATTCGGTGATTTCTTGTTTGTAATTCACCGAATCAGCCCAAATATATCCGCCAATTTTAGATTGTTGATTAAAGGCCCGAACACCGAAAGGAGTAAAAAATCGCATTAATTCCAATGGTGGCAAATAGTTTGGTGTTTCAATAACACCCTGATATTCTTTGCCTTGTTTATCTGTATAAATGGGCAATTCATTTTTTCCTTTTCTTAATCCATCCAAAAACGATGTTTTGCGGGTAGTGGGTATTACGAAAACACTGCCCGTTCTGTCATACGCATCGCCATTGGAATATTGCGTGAGATCGGCAAAAACTGAAAAGTTTTCTGAATCAGGTAGAGTTACTTTTTTAAGCACAAGTGTGCCGCCGGCATATCGATAGGTTTCATTTTCCAGGTTGTTGTTTGTTGGATTTACAATTGAGTCAGTGAAATTAATCTGTTGTTGATTAAATATTGAAATGGTGGTAAACCGGCTATCAATTTCTTTTCTGCGATAGGTTGACTCATCTACAACGGTCCCGATATTTGAGGGTAAACTCACCTCGTCATCCTTTACTTTTCGGAACTCTACTTTGGTAGCGTAAGTTTCAAAGTTTCCATTACGAACCGTTTTTAAAATTAAACCCAATCCCGGAGCGATCGATAAGGAAGGAGTTCCCTTTATTTGTACATCATTGGTGTACCAGATATCAATGGTGTTTGAGCGAATAAATACTCTAGCTTTTTTACATTTGTAGCCTAATATAGTTTCGGTTTCCTCAGATAATACCGGTTTTTCATAATTTGAAAAAGGGGTTTTTAACGTGTATTTGGATTGATCTTGTAGGGTAAGAATTTGATACGTTTGGAGATTGGAATAATCGATATACTGAGCTTCCTTTTTCTGCGGATTATTTCCCTGAACTAAATGAGCGAGATTGGTTTTAAAAAATAATTGTAACGGAGGAGTTGACGTCATTTCTTTGCCATTGCTTTTAAAAGCATAGGTGACAACTCCTTCTTGAGACGACTTGTTATTCTTAGTGGATTGTCCTGAAATCGTATAAGACAAAAATTGTAAGATGACAATCAAAGTAAGTTGAGAATTAAGGCGCATAGTTAAATTCTTTAGGTGTATAAGCTCAAAGCTATCGGGAAATATTGAAGAAACAAGAGGTTTTTTTGGAAAATAAAAACGCCGGCTTTAGATGTAATCCAATGCCGGCGTTTAGTATTTTATTTTTTGAATGTTAGTGAGCTAATTCCTTTTCTTCTACAAGATCTTCTTCTTCAGGCTCCATTAAATATCGTTCCTTGCTGTCATCCATTTCATCCATCCATTCAGTATGGTGTTCTGCGGCCATTGTGCCGGTAACCACTGAGGGGAATGTTTTATCGCGGTAAGTCAATATGTTAGCCTCTTTATCCATCAGCCATTCTTTAAACATTTCACCTACTTTATCTACATTAAAATCAGGATAGTCTGAAAGCTTGATCAAATCTTTAATGTATTCTGATTGGAAATCTACTTCATCAAGAGCGGTTTCGGTTTTTCCGTATTTAGCCAGCCAGAAATTGATATCTGTAATTCGTTCTTTTTTTGATGGTAATTTAAATTTACCCATCATATAATCTCTTGCCAACCATGCCTGCGCATCAAACATATTAAATGTATAGTATTGGTCCTGCATACCTAAATACATTAATTGTGGAAGTTCATTAAAGAAAATTCCTTTATAAATATGATTTGGATAAAGGTTGTTATTTGTTTTCAAGCGTAAATTATCCGGCAGGTATGGGAATTTATGCTGATAACCTGTACACATAATCACGGCGTCAAACTTTTCTGTACTTCCATCGCGATAGAAGGCGACATCTTCTTCAAAATGCGTGACCAAAGGTCTTTCTTTAACTCCATCCGGCCAGGACAAACCGATTGGATTGCTCCGGTAACTGAGCGTGATCGATTTTGCTCCGTGTT
This sequence comes from Ginsengibacter sp., assembly GCA_039921585.1. Taxonomy (GTDB): domain Bacteria; phylum Bacteroidota; class Bacteroidia; order Chitinophagales; family Chitinophagaceae; genus Ginsengibacter. Next base: position 17,832 of record JBDSBN010000173.1, read on the forward strand.
TATGGCATTGTATGCCAATATCTTCAGCAGAATAACTGCTACCTATGAGCAAAATATTTTGATCTTTAAATTGATCTGCTCCCCGAAAATCGTGCGCATGGATAACCGCTCCGGGAAAGTTTTCAATCCCTTTGAAATACGGCATATTAGGAGTAGAGAAATGTCCTGATGCAATCACCAAATAATCAAATTCCTCCTTATAAGTTTTGTTGTTTTTCAAATCATCCAAAACAATCGTAAATGTTTTCGATTCTTCATTATAATCCACCCATCGTGCTACAGTATTAAACCGGATAAAATCCCGGGCATTGCTTTTTTTAATTCTTCCCTGGATATAATCAAATAAAACAGGACGCGGAGGGTAGGAGGATATGGGTTTTTCAAAATGTTCATCAAATGAATAATCCGAAAATTCCAGGCACTCCTTCGGCCCGTTTGACCATAAATATTTATACATACTTCCGTGTAAAGGTTCTCCGTACTTACCAACTCCTGTGCGCCAGGTATAATTCCACATTCCACCCCAATCATTTTGCTTCTCAAAACAGATAATTTCGGGTACCTGTTCACCTTGTTTTCTTGCCGCCTCAAATGCTCGTAATTGTGCAAGTCCGCTAGGTCCGGCGCCAATAATTCAAATACGTTTGTTATGCATATAATAATATGTTTGTAAAATATACTTAGAAATCAAAACTCCTAAAAGGATTTTTCCTAAAAATATTTCTAGTTAAAAAAAAATCTGCACATAGCAGAAAAGCTCATGAATGGAGCTCAGAATAAGTAGGAATAGCTGGTAAATAAGAACTTATTTACTAATTGTAGTTAGCTATAATTTAGAGCAAATGTACGAAATAATTAAAAAAGGTCCAAATAGGGCCTTTTAGGTTAATCAAAATGTGAGTGAGAAATTAGTTAAAGATTGTTTCTTTTAATAGAATGTATATGCCCATAATCAGAACAAACCAACCAAATGCAGGTTTTAATTTTGAACCGTCTATTTTTTTGCGATCGCAAACCCAATGTAAATTCCGGCAATAGCGAGAGCAGCTATTTTGAAAAGGAAAATCCAATCCAGAAGATCTTTATTATCTACGCCAAGAAAACCAATTAACGTGTTGGCCGTAATGATGGTCAAACTTGTTCCAATGGCTGTTTTCATGGGGATTTTGCATAATAAAACCAGGGCCGGAATAATTAAAAATCCACCTCCTGCGCCTACGAGTCCGGTCAAAAAACCAATAAGAATTCCCTGAATAATAATCAAGGGGTAATTCATGGGATGATTTTTTTCGTCCGGATCTATATTGGAAGGTTTGATCATTTTATAAGAAGCAAAGACCATCAGCAGCGCAAATAAAAGTAAAACCAATAAATCCCTTGTAACAACTAAACTTCCTATAGTAAAGACATTTTCCGGAATAGCGGGAATCACAAAAGCACGGGTAAGAAAAACGGAGATGATCGAGGGGATTCCAAAAAGGAGTGCTGCCTGTACATTAACCAACCCTTTTTTATAATAAGAAACCGCGCCAAAAGCACTTGTAGTACCCACAATAAATAGAGAATATGCGGTAGCTAAAACGGCATCAATAGAAAATAAATACACCAATACAGGTACCGTTAAAATGCTTCCACCTCCGCCAATAAGTCCTAATACAATTCCAATAAAAATCGATGCAATATAACCGGCTATTTCCATTAAGTAATGTGAGTTTTTTATAAAAAAGGAACAGAGCAAAAGTAAAGGATAAAAAACCTTTGTCCTATAAAAAACCTTTCTGATAAAAGAGAACTCCTTATGAAGAAAAATGAAAAAACTTCCTCAGACTATGAAAGCATGATACGCAGGAGAAAGAATTGAGATTAAAAATTAAATGGATTATTTGATGTTATCCGTTTTTTTCAATTGCATCTATTAAAGCCTTTGCTGTAGGGCCTGCGGCCAAAGGGTTTTGTCCGGTAATCAACAGTCCGTCGGTTTCCACATGCGAAGCAAAAGGAATTGTAGCGGAATGAAAATCTGCTCCTGATTCTTTCAATCGTGTTTCGAGTTCGTAAGGCACATTGTCACTCCTAAGTGCGAGTTTTTCTTCCGTATTTGAAAACCCGGTAACTCTCTTACCTTTTAATAGGCCAGGTTGCATTTCTTCTGCTTTTAAAAGTGCGGCAACACCATGACAAACAGAGGCGACGTGTTTTTGTTGTTTTAGAAAATCCAGAATAATCCGGCCACTATTTTCATCGGAAGCTAAATCCCAAAGCGGACCATGTCCTCCCGGAATAAATACCGCATCAAAATCCGAGGCCGTGATTTTCTCGAGAGGAAAAGTTGTGGATAGTGCCTTTTGAGCAGCATCGTCCTTATCAAACCTCCGGTTTGAAGCAGAAATGTTTTCCGTTAATTTACTCATAGGATCTATTGGAGGCATTCCTCCTTTTGGGCTACAAAGTGTTACCTGATAACCCTGATCTATAAATTCATAATAAGGATCTGTGAATTCTCCTAGCCATAAACCTGTTTTACTATCGGTGTTTTCCATCTCTTCATGAGATGTCAAAATCATAAGTATCTTTTTCATATCATTCCATAGTTTAATGACCCAGGTAAATGACAAAGATTATTCCAGCTTCTAAAAAAGTGTTTTTTACGCCAATGCTAAAATCCTAAATGGCTTTAGTGGAATTTCTTTTTACCGGATGGGAAATAAGCCACAAACCGATAAATGTCAGAAGTCCATTTAGCACTAACATTTCAATGCCGATTTTAAATCCTCCAAGAAATTCTTCTCCATAGAGATGAATGAGGTAACATAAAACCGGAGCTATCAAACAAATAAATAGGGTAGAGTACCCTTTTGGTAAATTTCGCTTTGTGAGTATGCCAAAAGAAAACAATCCCAACAACGGACCATACGTATATCCGGCAATTCTTAAAAGAACATCAATAATGGATTTGTTGTCGATCAGTTTAAATACTAGGATGCATAAAAGAAAGACAACTGTAAAGGATAAATGAACAGCTATCCGTTTTTTCTTCATTTCTTTTTCTGAGATATTCTCCTTCCTCTTTAATCCAAGTATATCAATGCAAAAAGAGGAAGTTAAGGCGGTGATGGCACCGTCAGAGCTGGGGAAAATGGTGGAAATAATCCCTATAACAAAAATGATGGAGACCCATGCCGGTAAATAATGCAGAGCAATTTCCGGAAAAAGATCGTCTCCTTTTACCATTAAATTATTGGATGCGGCCATCAAATAAAGCAAACCTCCCAGAAACAGAAAGAGCAGGTTTACAATGACCATGATGGTACTAAAAGTGAAAATGTTCTTTTTCGAATCTTTTAGTCTTTTTACACTGATGTTTTTTTGCATCATTTCCTGATCTAATCCTGTCATCGCAATGGTAATAAACGCGCCGCCAATAATTTGTTTGAGCCAGAAAGTATTGCTGTATACATCTCCATTAAATATTTTGGTATATCCTTCAAATCGCAGTTGATCTATTGTTTGTATAAAAGAAACATCCAAAAATTTCATGACATAGATGATGCATACTACAAGAGCGATCAGCATAAAAACAGTCTGGAGCACATCGGTGAATACAATTGTTTTTACCCAACCTTCATAGGTGTATAACAAAATCATTAAAAGCACGACTATCGTTGTTAACCAAAATGGAATACCCATATTATCCAGAATAAAAATCTGCAAAACATTAATCACTAAATAAAGTCTTGCTGTAGCTCCCAGTGTTCTGGATAATATAAAAAATAGAGACCCGGTTTTGTAGGCGACCATCCCGAATCGCTGATTCAGATAATCGTAAATGGACGTTAGATGAAGGCGATAATACAAAGGTAAAAGCACAAATGCCACCACGAAATATCCCAGCCAATAACCAATGACAATTTGAAAATAGCCAAAATGATTGGCACCTACGGTTCCTGGCACACTTAAAAAAGTAACTCCGGTCATCGAAGTTCCCACCATGCCCAATGCTACTAAAAACCAATTGCTATTCCGGTTGCCAATGAAAAAAGATTCGTTATTAGAATTGCGGCTGGTGTACCAGGCTACAACCAAAAGCCCCAGAAAATAAATAAGTACAACAGTAAATAATAAACTCGGCGACATCCCTCAATATTTGTTTTATGAACAGAAAGTTTTTGCAAAGGAAAGGCAGATAAAGTTTATCAGGCGAAAAAATGTATCAAACGGAATATTTAGAGTTGAAAAATTTTCCGGATTAAAATCAATCCCGTTAATTAATGCTAAGTGATAATTCAGGAAAGGCGTGGTTTATTGTACTGTTGAATCTAACTTTGAGAGTTGTTTATAAAATGGAATGCATTTGCTTTAAATTGTGAAACAATTCTAAAAGATTTTCCTTGTTTTAGAAACGAAATATGTATTCTTTAATAAAATTAAACAAATGAAAAAATCACAAATTTTAGCCATATTGCTTACACCTGCAATTTTGTCTACACAAAAAATGAACGCACAAAAAATGAACTGGCCAGACTTAAAGGCGCCTGTGGCGGAAAAAATTAACTTCAATCGAATAATACATAACGATACCGTTGCTGATCCATATTATTGGATGATCGATTTCTTTAAAAAAGGTCCTAATAGCGATAAGATCGTTTCCTATCTTGAGGCGGAAAATGCCTACACAGATGGTATGATGTCTGAAACGAAATCTTTCCAGGAAGATCTTTACAATGAGATGAAAAACAGGATTAAGGAAAAAGATGAAAGTGTTCCTTTTTTCAAAAACGGTTATTATTACTATACCCGAACAGAAACGGGTAAACAATATTATAAATATTGTCGGAAGAAAGGAAGTTTAAATGCGAAAGAAGAAGTTTTGTTGGATGTGGACGCACTCGCAGAAGGCCATGCTTACTTTGCTGCATCAGGCTTTCAGGTAAGTCCGGATAATAAATTGTTAGCTTTCGCTATAGATACAGTTTCCCGCAGGCAGTATGATATTCATATTAAAAATCTGGAAACGGGTGACATGTTGCCGGATGTCATTCCTTCTACAAGTGGGAATATAGCCTGGGCAAATGATAATAAAACTCTGTTTTATACATACAACAACCCTGCTACACTTTTATCGGAAAAAATAAAAAGGCATCTGTTAAAAACAGACGTTAGTAAAGATGTCGTTGTTTATGAAGAGAAGGATAATACAAATTATATCAGTGTAACAAAGTCAAAAAACAATCGCTTCATAATGATTGTTTCCAGGGCTACTCTTTCATCAGAATTACGTTTTATTGATGCCGGAAAACCAAATTCAGACTTTAAAGTGTTTCAACCCAGAGTGAAGGATGTGCTTTATAGAGTCGCTGCCTTGGACAATAAATTTTTAATTTTTACAAATTGGAATGCACGAAATTTTAGATTGATGGAATGTCCGTTAGATAAAACAGGCATGGAAAACTGGAAAGAGGTGATTCCTCATAGAACAGATGTATTACTTTCCGACATTGAGGAGTTTAAAGATTATTTAGTCATCACCGAAAGGAAAAACGGACTAGTTGAAATGCGCATCAGGAAAACAGCTGATCAATCTGATCACTTCCTGGATTTTGGTGAATCTACCTATATGGCAAGTGTTTTAAATAATCCGGATTATGATAGCAAAACTCTCCGGTATTCTTATAGTTCATTAACGACACCTGCTTCTGTTTTTGATTATAATATGGTGGATAAAACCAAAAAATTAATGAAACAACAGGAAGTTGTCGGAGGGTATAACCCCGGGAATTATATCACCGAAAGGCTCTATGCTACTGCTACTGATGGTACGAAAATTCCTATTTCAATCGTGTATAAAAAAGGATTTGTAAGAGATGGGAACTCACCACTTTTATTATACGCCTATGGTTCTTATGGAAGTAGTATGGATGCCTCCTTTAGTATTCCGCGCTTGAGTTTGCTGGACAGGGGATTCGCTTATGCAATTGCACATATCCGTGGCGGTCAGGAGATGGGACGTCAGTGGTATGAAGACGGAAAAATGATGAAAAAGAAAAACACTTTTACAGATTTTATTGATGTGGGTAAATTTCTTGTAAAAGAAAAATATACAAGTTCGAAACATCTGTATGCCCAGGGAGGAAGTGCCGGCGGATTATTAATGGGCGCAGTTATCAATATGGCTCCAAAATTATGGAATGGTGTTATTGCACAAGTTCCTTTTGTGGATGTGGTGAATACGATGTTGGATGAAAGCATTCCGCTTACAACGAACGAATTTGATGAATGGGGAAATCCGAAGGAGGAAGCTGCTTATGCCTACTTGAAAAGTTATTCTCCTTATGAGAATATTGAGAAGAAAGAATATCCGAATTTGCTTGTCACTACAGGGTTGCATGATAGTCAGGTGCAATATTTTGAGCCTGCAAAATGGGTTGCAAAATTGCGTGATATGAAATCCGGCAATCAGGTTTTGTTATTGCATACCAACATGAAATTTGGTCATGGCGGAGCATCGGGAAGGTTTGATTATTTGAAGGATATTGCTCTGGCTTATGCCTTTTTATTTAAGTTGGAAGGAATAGATAAATAAAGGCTCCAATGATAGAATCAGGATTTATTCTTTTCGTTATATCCAATCATTATTGGACGGCTGAAGGCTGAAGGTTTCCAAAAAGAATCATTCAGTAAAGACAGATTTATTAAAAGGTTTTTTTATAAAATACGGCGCAGGTTTAATTACTTGCGCCGTATTTTTATAAATTGATTTTCGCTTTTAAAAACAAGCGCATTCCATTGATACCCATTTGCACAGGATCCCAGGCGCCCCCGGTTTCTCCATCATACGCTTTTGTATTCGCCCCAGGTACAAAACCCAGATCAGGATGGATATTGAAGAGATTATCGGCCCCTGTATATAAGGTCAGGTGCTTATTTATTTTATAAGAAAGATATAGGTCGGTGACTAATTTTCCATTATAATTGAATTGTTCGGTAACCGTTTTCCCATTGTCTAATTCGATCAATGGAGGATATGTATTATCCCATCCGTATCCATACAAAATTATTTTTCCAAAATAAGTGACATGTGTTCCGACTTTAAAATTTTGAGATACGCCATAATCTACCGTTAAGCCAATTTTTTGAGGAGGTGCAGAAGCAAGCACAAATTTTTGTTCGCGCTCACTAAAGAACGCTTGCCGTTCTTCGAATGAACCATTCAGTTTTGAGGGAACATTGATTTTATCAATTTTCATATTCTGAAAATTAGACGCAAGCAATACATTCAAACTTTGATAATTCCAGTCTTTGGAATAATTTAAAATAATATCAATCCCTGTATTCGTTGTGTTTACTGCATTAGCAAAGAATTGTAATTGAGAAATATTCAATTCATCCAAAATTGGTTTTAATGCGGTGGTGTTATCAAATTGACCAGATAATACAACCCGATTTTTTATTTTTACCAGATATCCATCTACAGTAACGGTGAAATTTTCAAAAGGTTTTGCGGTGAAACCAAGACTTGCATTCACTGATTTTTCCTGAGTTAATTTGGGGATACCGGCAGCCTTGGTAATATCACTGTAATTTGGGGCTAATTTTACATCGAAAGATATTCCACCCTGGAAATTAGTAAACGTATTGCTGAAATTAATTTGCTGCAAAGAAGGCGCTCTGAAACCCGTACTTACAGATCCTCTTATATTCACCTTAGGCGAAACTTTATATCGTGTGGCAAATTTGTAGGTGCTTAAAAATCCAAAATCGCTATAGTTTTCTGCTCTGATAGCGCCTGTTGTCAGCCATTTGTTGGTCACGTCTAGGTCTGCCTGCACATATAATCCTTCCGTGTATCGTTTTGCGTTTACCTCATCAGCTGGTTGAAAACCGGGAAACCCCTGTGAGCCGGAGGCTTTGCCATTTGCGATATCATAATTAAAATAGGAGGCCTTTTCTCCGGCATAAATTTTATATTGCTCAAAACGAAATTCGCCGCCGGCAGAGAATACGAGACCTTGCGCCACGGAGGGGACATTTTTACTGAAATCCACATTCGTGGTGTTTTGGAGAAAGCTGAAACCTCCATCATCAAAATGATTTTGATGGATACCCGCAGCACCCAAAGAAGCATTATAGGTTTTGTCTCCATAATAATGGAAATCATTTTTGCCAATTGTATTGCTTACATCCCAGCTCCAATCGTGGGCCATCGTTCCTTTGAAACCTGCTGATATAGAGCCATCGCTGATCTTGGTTTGTATATGCGGATTGAAAATAGTGTCCGGATTGTTTCCGGGAATTGGCACAGGAATCATATAATTGGGATCATAAATTAACTTCCCATCAGCATCGGTTGGAAACCTTTCCGGACGGGCCGCCCCGGGATCACTATAATGGTGAAAAGACCTTGTATAGGCAAAGGCGTCTGAGGATTTTGTATTGTATCCGCCAAAGGCATAAAATATTGTTTTAGTAAACGAAACGGGAATTTCCATATTCACAAAACCTCCACCACTATTAACAGATGCGTCTCCCACCGCTCGGCGTCCTGTATTAATTGGTAAACCATCTTTCGTACTTAAATCATTATTTAATACCTGTCGGAAGGTTTTTTCCTGGGTAAAATAATCTCCCGTAATATGAATAAAACCTGTTTTTGCTTTTCCAATTGGAAATCCTTTGTTGATGCTTACATTAAACGCTTTTCCATCCAGGCCATCTCCAAATACATATTGGGAATGCAAAGACTTTTTAAAGTATGGATTGAATTTTTTATCATAATAACCTGACCCGCCAAGGTCTATTTGCCAATCGGGTGTTTGTTTTTTTAGGACCAGATTCATTACACCGGCAATGGCATCTGAACCATATTGCGCTGATGCACCATCTCTTAAAATTTCTACGCGGTCTATAGCCGCTTCAGGTAGGGCATTTAAATCCGTTCCGGAATTACCACGTCCTCTTGTACCGAAAATAGCTACAAAAGCGGTTTGATGCCGGCGTTTTCCATTTACTAAAACTAATGTTTGATCAGGGCCTAATCCGCGAAGGGTAGCCAGGTCGATCTGATCCGCTCCATCGCTTCCGCTTTGCTTATTAAAATTAAAGGACGGTGCCGCATAATTGAGCAAGGAAGTAAGACCGGATCTGCCTGAGGAAAGATTCGCATCCCCTAAATTGATGACATCTACAGGGACAGGCGATTCCAGTTTTACTCTTCCGCCTCCTCTACTTCCCAATAGAACGATTTGTTCTAATTGTGTTATTTCCGGAATCATGGTAACGGAAATAAAAGACATATTCCTGATCGCAAACTGCTGGATTTTATATCCGGTAGAAGTGAAAGTAAGTATGTCTCCGGTCTTTGCGGAAATGGAAAATTCACCATTAGAATTAGTGGTTGTACCTGCATTTGTAGACTTGACTATAATGGATACACTTTCAATGGGATTGCCATTCGTGTCAGTTACTTTACCATCTACTTTTTGTGCATTTGCTGAAATAAAAAGAAGTAAAAAAACACAGGTTATTTGAAAATTCTTTTGTAAACGGTTCATGATAATTTTTTTTTTGTTATTAAAACGAATCTAAAAACACATAGAGAACCCGAAAGAATTGAGTACGATATTTCTATACTAAAGTTATCGACTTATTTTATCATATACTTGTTTTTTTCTGACATAGAACATGGTTTGCAAGAGGGAATTGCTGTTGAAGGATTTTTGTAGTCGGCTTATCCAGACTTAAGATTCGGTATTTATTTTTATACAGCGTGCATTTTCTTTAAAAACTATCGGAAGTTAAAGCATTAGAATCCGTCCGTTTTATAAATAAATGGTTGCTGATTTTACAAAAGGAATTTATAATAGTATTTTTGGTGAATCAATCGATGAATCATTTCTCGACCCAGATTGACGATGTTGTAGTATTAAACGTGATCATATTCATTAAAAAATACTTTATGATTTCTTCATCACCTTATTTATTTGTTTACAGTTCTCTTCGGAGAGGTTTTAGGCAATCGGCCTATAATTATTTGATTCGCTATTTTAATTTTGTTTCTGATGCTAAAGTAAGAGGAGTCTTAAGCGATTTTGGAGATAAGCCAGTAGGGACACCTACTGAAGATGATTTCTTTTTAATAGGCGAATTGTATCAACTGAATATTGAAAACGGCTCTTATGTTTTTGGGCAATTGGATGACTATGAAGGATTGTTTCCGGAAGATGGGCAACCTCCCTTGTATAGGCGGGAAATAACTACGGTATATGCAGAAGGAGGTGGAACCTATGAAGCCTGGATTTATTGGTATAATGGAGATGTGAAAGGGAGACCGATTATTGCTTCCGGAGATGTTTTTGAATATGTACGATCCAAAATGGGCAGGTCTTAACAGGTTTATAAACCCATTTTATATAAAATAGTTTATACAGTTAATTTATAGATTTCTTTCCGGGATTCTTTTCCTCTTACTTTAATCTGTATGCGATTATTTTTTTTGCAAAAAATGTGGGCACATAAACGATTCGATTGACCGGATCATATCCGATATCTGCAGTGTTTATTTTTTCCTGATGTGATTCTAACAATGTTTCTACTTTCCCGTTTGCGGTTACATAGAAAATGTAGCCTCCCCAGGCGGATAAAACGAAATCTCCATTTCCTATAGGTTCTATGCCATCAATTCCCTGAGGCAGATCTGCTATTTTAGTAAGAACCTTATTTTTATCTGCTTTTAAAAATTCCTGGCCAGCTCCTATATATAAATCATCTCCGATGGATTTTAATCCATTGACTCCCTCAACATTTTCCAAAAACAGGGAAGGTGTGTTATTTCTGATTTCCCATATTTTAGAAGTTCGTGAATCAGACACATAAACAACACCCTGATTATTTACTGTAATATCGTTCAGACCCGAGGCATTTTCAATCGCAATTTTATGAATGATTTTTCCTTTTTTGATGTCCACAACAACTACTTCGGAGTTATCTGCTGCGTATAAATTGTTGTTGAATATTCCCATTCCTTTTGGTGCATTCAGCCCTGTAATCCAGGTGGAATCGTAATTTTTTCCATCAGGAGAAAGCTTTCCTATTCCTCCAATACCATCATTTGCCCAGGAAGAACCATTGATCAGGGAAACGTATAAGATGTTGTTTTGTATATCAGGTAAAACAGATTCTGGTATGGCAAAAACAGGATCTGTTTCCCAAATTCTTTCAAGTGTGTGGGTCTGAGATTTTGTAATGATGGGTATACTAAGAAAAATAAATAAGAGGATTTTATACATAATCTGTGTTTTTATTTTTTAGCAAAATTTGAGATGATTTTGAGTGATTTCTCATTATGTAATATACTAAAAAGTACCGGTCCTGTCTTGTTTTATAGTAGCTTTTTGAAATAAGACACCATTCTTCGATTCAAATTTATACCCGTGTTTTGGGGGATGTAGGCCAAAAAAAGCCCGTCATTTAATCTGTTGAGATTAAAGACGGGCCTTATAATTTTATTTTATGTTATTCGCAGAATAAATTTCCTTGAAAAATATTCTAGCGAAAACAGATTATTTATCTAATTCTGATCCTTTATCGATTAAATCCATAAACTGATCTAGTTTAGGAGTAATGATAATTTCAGTACGTCTGTTTCTGGTCTTACCATCTGCTGTTGCATTCGTAGCAATAGGATTATATTCACCACGTCCACCTGCAGTTAAACGCTTTGGATCAGTACCGTAGTTGTTCTGTAAAGCTTGTACCACAGAAGATGCTCTCAATGTACTCAAGTCCCAGTTGTTTCTGATATTAGGTCTTGAAATAGGATCATTATCTGTATTTCCTTCTACTAATACATCGTAGTCTTTATAATCAGCAATTATTTTTGCAATTTTTGATAAAGTGCTTCCTGCTTTATCCGAAATTTCATATCCACCGGATTTAAACAACATGTTATCGGAGAGAGAAATATACACAACTCCTTTTAAAACCTTAATATCTACATCTCTCATTTCTTCTCTGCTTAATGAGCGGGTTAGATTGTTTGTCAGTAACATATTCAAAGAATCGCTCTTGCTTTTTGAAGCAATCAGTTCCTGAATATATTGATTGGATACTTTAATTTCATCAACTAGTTTTGAAATATTCACATTTCCTTGTCCTGCAGTCGTTAAGCACTTATCCAATGCAGCTTGTAAGGATCTTACATTCTGACGTTCGGCATTAATCTGATCTTCTAAAGAAGAGATTCTCACTGTTGCCCTATCCAGGTTGCTTCTGCAGCTTTCACCTTCACGTGTAAGTTCACTGTTTCTAGCCATTAAGCTGTTGTAATCTGACTGGAGAATATTGAACTTTTTAGTACTTACACAACTTGTAAGTCCGAGCATAGCTGTTGCTACCAGCAGGATGTTGAAGTTTATTTTCATATTTATTTTTTTTTGTTAAAAAATGTGTTGAAGATGTCAATATAGTGATTTTAAAAATCTCCTCATTTAGAAGGAAGAGTTTTGTACCTGATTTAACGATTTTTAAGGATATAATCTTTTTCTTGAATTTTTTAAAAGAGAATCCATCTAATCATTATTATTAAAATTAGTTTCTATTTCATCTTCTACCAAAGTCTCGTTAGATGGACGAGTTTCTTTACTCATGCCGAGCGCATTTGATACTTTAGCGATTAGGGCCAACTAAATACGTGGCATCATATTTATAGCCTTTTGTAAGAAGTATTTATCAAAAAAATTAAAAATAATCATGGACAGTATTAATAAAAATCAGGAAGAAAACAATTACGAAGATCTGCAGGGGGAAAGAGCAACGGAAAAGATTAAAGATCTTGCTAAGGATCAAACTTGTTTTTTTTGCACAGGTATTACCACCGGACAACCGGTTTCAGTACGTCCGATGGCAATTCAAAAAGTAGACGATCAGGGTAATTGCTGGTTTTTAAGTTCAAATGACAGTCAGAAAAACCTGGACATTCAAAAAGATCCAACCGTACAATTGCTTTTTCAGGGATCGAAACATTCTGACTTTTTGACTATCTATGGTAAAGCCAGTATTTCTACCGATAAAGAAAAAATTAAAGAATTATGGGAGCCAATTTACAAGACATGGTTTACAGAAGGGGAGAATGATCCACGTATTACGGTGATTAAAGTGACCCCGAATTCAGGATATTATTGGGATAATAAGCATGGCAATGCAGTAGCTGTATTAAAAATGGCGGCTGGAGCAATAATGGGTAAAACGATGGATGATTCTATTGAAGGAAATATCAACCCATAAAAATAAGTTGACAGCTAAAGATTAACTCAAGACAAGAGACTGTTTCAAGACAATATTGAAGCAGCCTCTTTTTTTTATTTCTTTAATTAAAAATATGGGACTTATTAATTTTGGAAGTGAAAACTCTTTTTTAGCCCATGCCCTAAATTATTCTTCGGACATACACAGAAATTTTATTTCATAACAGGCAGACATTATCCTAAACTTCCTCTCCAAAAA
>JBDSBN010000174.1:0-5861 GCA_039921585.1 Ginsengibacter sp.
AGCCGGCTATTTGGTCACATCTGTAAATGTTCTTAAGAAAACTTCTGCTACTACATTTGTAAGTGTGAATAGTGGCTTTAATCATTTGATCAGGCCTATGTTTTATGATGCGTATCATAAAATTGAAAACATCAGCAATGCAGCAGGCTCACTACACAAATATACTGTTGTAGGGAATATCTGTGAGACAGATACATTTGCCTGGCAGCGGGAATTATCCGAAACCCGGGAAGGTGATCTGCTCGTATTTTATAATGCAGGTGCATATGGATTTGAAATGGCGTCTAATTTCAATTCCAGGTACCGCCCTGCTGAGGTATTAGTAAAGGAGGGGAAATATTATTTAATACGTAAGCGGGAAACTTTTGAAGACTTATTAAAAAATCAGATTTTTAATGAGGATTAAGGAGAACCATAAACTTCCATGAATAGCAAACATTTATAATTAAGACCGGATTATTGAATCATTCGAGTGCGTTTTTCCATTCACTTTTATAACAGGTCATGTTCGAAGTGTTTTTTATAATAGTTTTACAGGTTAATAGCTTATCAATTTAATTTTTAAATAATAATAGTCGATGAAATCTTCTTCTTCTGAGAGCAAAAAAGTAATCATAGTAGGCGGTGGTATAAATGGTCTTTGCACAGCTTATTATCTTCAAAAGAACCATAATGAAGTAACCCTTATTGATAGTGGTGACATCACGGATAATTGCTCGTTTGGAAATATGGGTTTTTTATCTCCAAGTCATTTTATTCCTCTGGCTTCGCCCGGAATAGTATCAGAAGGATTGAAATATATGATGAGCAGCACGAGTCCGTTTTATATTAAACCAAGGCTCAATCTTTCTTTTCTTCAGTGGGCTTTAAAGTTTTACAGAAGCAGTACTCAAAAATTGGTAGAACAAAATGCACCTCATTTAAATGAAATATTAGGACTTAGCCGAAAGTTAATGAATGAGATCCAAAAGGACATCGGCGATTCCTTTATGATGGAAGAAATTGGCTGCATGATGATGTGCCACAAAAAAGAAGCTTTTGAGGCAGAATTAAAAGTAGCTGAAGCCGGAAGAAAATTTAACCTGGATGTTCAAATCCTGAACAGGGAAGAATTACAGAAGCTTGAACCGGATGTAGAACTGGATATTTATGGCGCCGTATTATTTAAAGATGATGCGCATATTCATCCCGGGAAATTCATGTTAGCTCTAAAAGAATACCTGGAAAATGCTGGCGTCAATTTTATCCTAAATACCACCGTGACCGGGTTTAAAAAGGATCTTCATGTGGTAAAAGAAGTGTTGACGGATAAGCAAGCTTATACAGCTGATGAGATTATCATAACAGCCGGAGCCTGGTTGCCAAAACTTTCTAAGATGCTGGGAATTCCCTTATTGCTCGAAGGAGGAAAAGGTTATAGTCATACTTATGACTATGTAGAAAAGAATATTAAATATCCGGCCATTTTGGTAGATGGAAGATGCGCGATTACTCCCTGGAAAAACCAGTTACGAATTGGTGGCACCATGGAATTTAGCGGTATAAATGATAAAGTTTTAATGGGAAGAATGGAAGGAATTTTTAAATCAATCAAAAAATTCTATCCTGGTTTACAAATCGATTTTCCAGAGAAAGATAAAATATGGACAGGGTTACGTCCGGTAACACCTGATGGACTTCCTTACATCGGCAAATCCAGCAAGATTAAGAATGTGTATTTTGGTGGAGGACATGCGATGCTCGGTATTTCTGAAGGTGCCGCTACAGGGCAGATTATCACAGATTTAGTGGAAGGCAAAAACCCATCGATAAATATATCTGCATTTGATATAGAAAGATTTAATTAGTAAATCTGATAGATCTACAATACTATTTAATAAAAAAAATGGGGTCGAAACCCCATTTTTTTATTCCGGCTATTTTCCGGTTAGATTGATTTTAATTCTGTTGAATTATTTACTAAAAGATGGAGGTGCATCTTTTACAGCACTCCCCCACTCGTAATTTGGTGTATCGCCCATCACTAATATTAAAGTTCCGCCCTTCTGTAATTCGGAATGGTAAAACCAGGATTTATTCCAGGCTTTTCCGTTTAACCGGGCAGATTGAATATATTTATTTCGGGAAGAAAAGTTTTCTGCTTTCACTGTAAATGTTTTATTTCCATCAAGGTGAATTGTCGCCGATTCGAAGAATGGAGAACCGATGGTATACATTGGCATTCCGGGTGTAATGGGATAAAAACCTACCATAGAAAAAACAACAAAAGCCGAAAGCCCGCCGCCATCTTCATCTCCCGGAACACCCATTAAATCATTTCTAAACCATTCATTCATTAGCTTATGAATTCTCTTTTGGGTCATCCAGGGCTTTCCCGAAAAATTGTATAAATAGGGAATATGCAAACTTGGTTCGTTAGCCATTGAAAACTGCCCTACATTTCCGGTATGATCGGGTAACTGGGCATAGAATTCGAATTTGCTTCTGCCTAACGGCTCCCGGAATGTTTGATTTAGATTCTTATTGAACTGCTCTCTTCCGCCCATTAATTGAATCAAATCCGCTACATTATGCGGAACATCCCAGCGATAGATCCAGGCATTGTTCTCTCCGTAATATTCCCGTGCACCCTGGCCTCCGGAAAAGCGGTAATCAAATGGTTCAATAAACTTTCCATCCTTGTCTTTTGGATGAAAAAATCCAGTCTTTTTGTTGAATAAATGGCGGTAGTTCAATGCATTTTTCCCAAAAAATGCTGCCTCGTCTTTCTTACCGAGCATGGTAGCAATTTGTGACAGACACCATTCATCGTAAGCTGTTCCCAGAGTCACAGCCACCGGTTGTCTTTTTTCAAATCCATGTACTTCCGGAACGGTTTCTTTTTCTCCCGGAGCAAGGGCCGGAATATAGCCGTTCTTTTTATAGAAATCATCCAGCCAACCTGCAGGCTTCGAAGACCAGGGAGCCAATGTTTTTTCCCTAATGGCATTTTTCGATGCCGTGTAGGCTTTTTCCAGATCAAAAGAGCGCATTCCCTTCGAATAGGCATCTGCAATAGTGGCAACGCCATGATTTGAATTCATTCTGCGGGAATCACCAGTAATTTCCGGGAAGGTAGGCAACCAGAAATACTCCATTTGTTCTGCCATCCGGATAAATGAATTGATGATATCAGATTCTGTTTGGCTATCTATCAGAATTCTTAATGGATGCGTAGCGCGGTAAGTATCCCAGATCCAGTCATCTGTATAAAAAGGAATTTTTGCCTCATGGATTTTGCCATCAAAGGCACTGAAATATCTGTTGCCTTCTGTAATATTTACCGGCCTTTCATAAGTCCGATAAAGAGATGTGTAGAAAACAGATTTCTCATTATCATTTACTCCGTTTACTTCTATTTTTCCTAAAGCTTTATTCCAGGTAGTACGTCCGTATTCTTTTAATTTATCCAAATCAAAATGATTGATTTCCCTTACCAGATTCTTTTCTGCCTGCTCCAGGCTGATAAATGAAATCCCATACCGGATCCGGATATTTTGCTTTTTTGAAAAACGCAGACCAATCGCAACATTTTCTCCTTCCTGACTCAATTTGTTTTTATTGATCCCTTTTTGTTCTTCCAGAATACCTGCGTAGTCGGGCATTTGGTCTGTTTCGGCAAATAGATAAACCACCGTGTTATTCTCCAATTCCTGCGAAGCATAAATTTTATTTTTTGCCACACGGATGGTTCCTTTGATGGTATTAAAAACAAGGTAAGCAGGTTTGTTTTGTGTGAATTTTATATCATAAAGCGCTGCCTGATGTGAGGGTGCATACTTAATATGAGTCTGACTTTCATCTAAAACAACCTGATAAAAATAAGGGGATATTGATTCATGATCATAGGAGAAGAGACTCACTTTTTTAAGATCTTGCTCAGATGAAGTTTGAACCGGACTTAAATTAAAAGCAGATCTGCCCCGGTGGCTTGTTACAATCAAGGGCAATCCTTTCATTTGATCCGATGTGTAATCATCCCTTTCCGGATATACTCGCAACATGCTGTTTGGAAGATGAATAGTCGGAAAAGTGGGCACCAGCAGGTGACTGATATTGCCCATATAAGGATTCACATAATCTACCGGGGTCCGGTCGCCCGAAAATCCCTGAAGGATAAATAATGAAACGAACAGGCAACTTAAAATACTTTTTTTAAAAATCATATGTCGATTGGTTTATAAAAAAAAACATCAGTCAGCTTCCGCTGGCTGATGATTAATTGTATGAAAATTTCTTGCTTTATAAAGTAATTCTTACAGCCGGAGCATAATTAAATTTTGCCTCAGGTGCAGAAATTAATGCTCCCACTCTAAAGTAATAGGATTTACCCGGCACCAGGTTGTTCTTATTACTTTCCAAATCGATCTGAAGAGTATAAGTGGTCGTTTCATAAGTTACAAATCCAAGAGGCATTTGTGTTGAAACAGTTTTAAGTGGTTCCCCTACATTTGGCTCTTCGTGCGCATACAAACCGATCTTTTCCACATTATTCGACACATTTTGTTGAAGATTAAAAGTAGCAACAATCTTAGTCCCTACTTTTTCAATTTTTGCATTTTTTATGCGGATATAAGGTAATACTTTAAAATCTACCCTTGTTTCACCTTTTACCTCAATTCCGCGCTTAGGAACATCTACAAAATTTCCGCGAACAGGTTGGATCGTATAGGTATTTGCAAACATCATATTATTCCGATAGGTACCATCATTTTTTATAACCATGTACTGTGTTTCCGGATTTTTATAATGATTTTCTACGTATTCAATTCCGGAGCCACGAATAATATCCTGTTGAACCAACTCATTGGTTTCAATATCATATATGCCTCCATATATAGCCGCATTCGGGCCATCGTAATTATCTATTTTTTCCAGTTCGCAACCATTCAAAAGAATGATTCCAAAGACGGCTGCGAGGAAGATGCTTATTTTTTTCATATAATTCGTTTTCTTTCAGTTTTAATTACCGGATTCGGACCGGCGATTATTCAATTCAGGAATGATTAATATTGTGGATTTTGCACCATTCCGTTTTTATTTGTTCCGGGTATTGGAAGATAATAACTTCTTTCCGGAAAGGTTAAAGCGTTCATACCAGGTACATTTTTCCGAACAAAAATGTATTTAGGACTTCCTTGTCTCAGATCGATCATAGGTACCAAAGCAGTTTTAAACTTGCTATTAAATTGCGTATGAAATGTTCTTCTGCGAATCAGGTCCCAATAATTTTGATTTTCAAACGCCAACTCTACGGTTCTTTCCCGGAGCACATTCTGCAAAGTCAACGGTGCATTTGTGGTATGTCCTGCTCTGCGGCGAAGGTCGTTCATAGCCTTTGCAGCATTTGCCTGTGCATTATTCTGGGTATAATTGCTTTCAACGACAGCTTCTGCATAATTCAAAAGAATTTCTGCGTAGCGCATATCCATAAAGTCGGTAGTTGATTGACCAAAGGAGGCGATACGTGCGCCTTCCTGCAAGAATTTCTTCATTAAAAAACCAGTCCGGGTCATATTCGCAGAACCATCAAAACCGGAGTATTGTTCTGTAAATTCTTTCCCGTAGGTAAAATATTTAACTCCATTGAAATCAAATGAAGCTCTGGAATCAATAAGCGCTCCGTCAGGTTTTACAATACCACCCTGGATAACAATATTGGTTCCTTTCACCCTCGCATTTGGATAAATGATGGATGCAAAAAACCGTGCATCTCTTCCCTGAAAAGCTTGCTCAGGAGAATCAAAACGGAGGTAATCTGTTGCAGAATTATATCCGGTATTTGAAGTCATTCCTACCGCTGTAGTTGTTGCAATAGGCGT
>JBDSBN010000175.1:0-6148 GCA_039921585.1 Ginsengibacter sp.
AATTAATTGTCGTACTGTAAAAGTAATTTCCGCAATATTATAATCGATCACATAATCCTGGTCTTCACCCCGCGTCATTAGTTTTCCATCTATAAAAACCCGCTCTGTACCGGCCAGAATAGCAAAATACAATTCATTGTTTCCTCCATAAAGTCTGTATGGCCCCTGATTCCCTTCCAGGGCAACGAGCACGTTTCTGGTAAATTTTCCCTTAGCCAGGGCACCGCTTGTTAGGAAAGTGTTTGTGGTGTTGGCACTTATTTTATTTTCAGTCGTGAAAGATGCACCCTGCAACCGTTTATAAAAGTTTAAAAAATAATTCTGACTTTGCCGGATGTCAATATCTCCAAAACTGGCACTCCATCCCTTTTTCTTTATCTGCATAAAAATGCGGTCAAAATCTCGGATGTCCTGTGTATTTCCCTGAGGTTGAATGGGTATATTGTTATCACTTATTGCCGCAGTAAGTTCCAAACTATCCCCGATAAATCCATTTAATTGAAGATTGAGAGATGAGTTAACCACTGCATCCTGATTATTTCCAATGGAAATTCCCCGGCCGAAACTTCCATTGTAATTAAGATCACCAAAATCTATGATTTTGTTTTGTAGTGCATCACTTTTATAAACGAAGGGCTTTTGTAGCGCAAAATTATAGCGGATACTATCATAATTAAATCGCTGGGATGACGCATTTAATTTATACGGAAATACTCTGTATGAGAGGTGCAGGCTATCTGGTAATGAATCTGTTTTCCACGTGATTCTCGCATTGATATAATCTATTTCATAGTCAGAGTTCGGGATATTTTTAATCTGCAAAGTATTCGGGATAATACTGCTTGAATCAATGATTACCGGATTCCCTTTCGTAGAAATTGTTTTAATTCTGAGGTTTGAGCGCGGCTCATTATTTTTCTGAGAAAAGCATGATGCGGAACATAATAGGCAAATAATCAAGATGTATGTTCTGTGCGGGATCAAGCAGTGACTTTTAGGGATGTGCTAAATTATGATTAATTGATGAATGGTGCGTTTTTCAATCAGTGTATTGATTAAACGGAATCGCATCAATAATCTTGTAAAGTTTCTTAAGTGAAGAAAAGTTTCTTGAAATGGGTAATTCTTCTGATTTAGTTTAATAAAAAATTGGCATAAAAAAAACCTCACTTGAAATGAGGTTTTATGAAATTTGTATCTATTAATTTTTATCTCGTTGCGGGATCAGGACGCTCGTTTACAAAAGGAGAAAGACTTGCTCCCAGGTATTCACGATTCATTCTTGCAATGTTTTCAACAGAAATTCCTTTTGGACATTCTGCTTCACAATTATAAATATTTCCACAATTACCAAATCCTTCTTTGTCCATCTGATTTACCATATTTAAAACACGTGTTCTCTTCTCAGGTTGTCCTTGAGGCAATAAGGATAACTGAGAAACTTTAGCACTTACAAACAACATGGCCGATCCGTTAGGACAAGCAGCCACACATGCTCCACATCCAATACATGCTGCGGCATCAAATGCTTCTTCCGATTTCGCTCTATCAATTGGGATGGCATTGGCATCTGCATAATTTCCTGTATTCACAGATACAAACCCACCTGCTTCTATAATACGGTCAAAAGATCTTCTGTCAACCATTAAATCCTTAATTACAGGGAAAGCAGCTGATCTCCAAGGTTCTACAACAATTGTATCTCCATCCTTATACTCCCGCATGTGTAATTGACAAACTGTGTTTTTCTGCCACGGTCCATGAGCTCTTCCATCAACATACATGCTGCACGCACCGCAAATTCCTTCCCGGCAATCATGATCAAATACAATTGGCTCCTTTCCTTCATGAACCAATCTTTCATTCAATACATCAAACATTTCCAGGAACGACATTTCCGACGAAATATCTTTTACTTCTAATGTTTCAAAATGTCCCTTGGTATCCTGGTTTTTTTGACGCCACACCTTCAGGGTAAGGTTCATATTATAGTGCTCCATGATGAAATATTTAATTATTGTAATTATTAATTATTAATTATTGAACTATTTAATTATTAAATTATTATGTGTTTTAAAATGGTAGTTTCTCATTCGTAAATTTAATTAAAGAGTTAATCGATCGGGGAAGTTTATCGAGTTCTCCAAAGATGTGAGCGTACTCTTCAGGGCTTATCAATTGCCTAATCTTTGATTTTTCATTCCAATCGAAACTTTCTTTCAATGAACCTTTACTATAACTATAAAATTTAATTTTATCCTTTTTAAAATGTCTTCCAAATCCCTCAGCAATATTAGCAGAAATTGAATCCGCTGCATTTACAAATTGGATTCCTAAGGTTTTTTTCGCAAATGGTTCCCAATTAATCACAAGGTCCCAGATATAATTGCTCAGATGAAATGAAATCCTATAACATTCTATATCATTTAATTTCAGATACTTGTCAGCCATAATTGCATATTAAATAAATAATAAAAATTTAAATAACTTACAACGTCCACAACAACCTGACACTAGCTTCTATTGTCTTTGACAAACAATAATTAAATAATCTGATAATTAAATAATTGCCCCTACTTATAACTCCTCTGCGATGGCTTCGCTACCTCAAATTCCAACATTTCTTTATGCATAATTTCTCCTTCTCCTGTATATTCCCAGGCAGCTACATAGGTGTATTTATCATCATCCCTTAGTGCTTCCCCTTCGGCAGTTTGACTTTCTTCTCTGAAATGTCCACCACAACTTTCTTCCCGATGCAAAGCATCTTTACACATTAATTCCGCCAGTTCTAAGAAATCGGCCACTCTATGCGCTTTATCCAATTCCGGATTCATTTCTTCAATTTCTCCGGGAACCCGTACATTTTGCCAGAACTCATTTCTCAGAGCCTTGATTTCTTCAATTGCCTCTTTCAGTCCTTTTTCATTACGCGCCATTCCGCATTTATTCCACATAATGTGTCCCAATCTCTTATGAAAACTTTCGACAGACTCCGTTCCTTTTACACTCATCAGTTTATTGATTCTTGATGCCACCTCTTTTTCTGCTTCTTCAAATGCAGGGTGTGTGGTTGGGATAGCAGCATTTCTGATTTCATCAGCCATATAATTACTCATCGTGTAGGGAATCACAAAATATCCATCTGCCAAACCTTGCATAAGAGCAGAAGCTCCTAGCCGGTTTGCACCATGGTCACTGAAATTAGCTTCGCCCAATGCGTATAGTCCGGGAACATTTGTCATGAGTTCATAATCAACCCAAAGTCCGCCCATAGTATAATGGACAGCAGGGTAAATTCTCATAGGAACTTCATAGGGATTTTCACCGGTGATTTTTCCATACATCTCAAAGAGGTTTCCGTACTTATCTTCAATGACTCCCTTCCCTAAATTTTTAATATTTTCCTCAGTTGCCTCTAATCCCTTCTTGTGACATTCTGTTTTTCCGTATCTCTGAATGGCAGAAGCAAAATCAAGATAGACAGCCATTTTAGTTGTTCCTACTCCATATCCGGCATCACATCTTTCTTTTGCTGCGCGGGAAGCTACGTCGCGTGGAACAAGATTTCCAAAGGCTGGATATCTTCTCTCCAGGTAATAATCACGTTCTTCTTCCGGAATGTCGATGGCTCTTCTATTATCATCTTTACTTTTAGGTACCCAAATACGACCGTCATTTCTTAAACTTTCACTCATAAGTGTCAGCTTACTTTGATGATCGCCCGTAACTGGAATACAAGTAGGATGTATTTGTGTAAAACAAGGATTTGCAAAATATGCTCCTCTTTTATGTGATTTCCAGGCAGCAGTTACATTACTACCCATGGCATTCGTACTTAAATAAAACACGTTTCCATAACCTCCGGAACAAATTAATACGGAGTGACCGAAATATCTTTCTAGTTTTCCGGTGACTAAATTTCTGGCAATGATTCCTCTTGCTTTACCCTCTATTTTTACAATATCGAGCATTTCATGCCGGGAATACATTGTTACATTACCTAAAGAAACCTGTCTTTCGAGAGCACTGTATGCACCTAATAATAACTGCTGTCCGGTTTGGCCCGCAGCATAGAATGTACGCTGTACCTGAGTTCCGCCAAACGAACGATTACTTAATAAGCCGCCATATTCGCGTGCAAAAGGCACACCTTGTGCCACACATTGATCTATAATATTCCCGCTCACTTCTGCAAGCCGGTATACATTTGATTCTCTTGCGCGGTAATCGCCACCCTTCACTGTTTCATAAAACAAGCGATATACAGAGTCTCCATCATTTTGGTAATTTTTTGCAGCATTGATTCCTCCCTGTGCTGCAATACTATGTGCTCTGCGCGGACTATCCTGAAAGCAAAATGCTTTTACTTTATAGCCAAGTTCACCGAGTGTAGCAGCAGCCGAAGCTCCGGCCAATCCGGTTCCTACCACAATCACTTCTAATTTTCTTTTATTAGCAGGACTAACCAGATTTACATGGTTTTTATAATCTGTCCATTTTTGATCAAGTGGTCCTGCGGGTATTTTTGAATCTAAAGCCATGCTTAAGTATTAAATATTTTATGTTGAAATATTTTTCTTCTTTTTAAATTTATTGGAGCCATCCTACCATAAATGCTATAGGCATAGAAGCAAACAATAGAGTGATGGCGATGGAATAGAAAATGCCAATTCCTTTTACGATGGGTGTCCATCTTCTATGGTTTATTCCAAATGATTGAAAAGCACTTTGGAAGCCATGTAATAAATGGAATAATAGAGAAGCCAAACCGACCATATACAAACTGAACCAGATTGGGTTAGTGAAGATCACTTTCATTTTCTGATATAGATCCACTTCCGGACCATTTAAATAAAGTTCGCTTTTTGTATCCGCCCAGAAATGCCATAGATGCATAACCAGGAATAGTAAAAGGAATGTACCCAACCAACCCATATAACGGCTTGCCCATTTAATTTCCTGAGGGTATTTTTTTACATGATACTTTACTTTACGGGCATTTCTATTTTGTTGCCAAAGCAAAAGTCCCTGGATGGAATGCAGTATAAATACAGCAAAGAGCCCTATTTCCAGGAATCTTACAAAATAATTTTGGACCATGAAGTGAGCTGCTACACTAAATGTTGCGCCCTGGTCGTCATAAAAAATCAATGCATTGATGGAGGCATGCACTATTAGGTATATAATCAGAAAAAAGCCTGTCAGGCCCATTAAATATTTCTTACCTAGCGAAGATGTAAACATTTGTTTCCACGTCATAAATCAGAGAGTTGAGAATTTTGCAGATGCGCAAAAATACTAAAGTAAGTTCAATAAAAAGAAAAGGAAAATGTAGAAATATTTCCGTTATTGCTATAAGTATTGCCCATTGCAGGTTATGAAAAAATAAAGAACGATTGTTTGATGAGATATTTAAAACGGAAAAGTAACTTTTGTAAAAAATCTTAACAGGTTAATCCTGATTTTTGATTCAAAAAGATAGAATAAAACTTACAAGAAGTTTTAATAAATTTCCAAAAGTTTATACCCATTGGAAGTTCTGATAAACCCAAGACCATTTAAAACCAGGCCGTTATTATCTGTTATGGACACTTCAAAATAGGGGTGCTTATTATGTAGAAAATCGCCGCAGTCAGAAAAATATTCTTTGTATTTTTCATAATCCAATAAAATAGGATTTTGGCCTGCTGATATGGATATGATCAGATTTTTCTGATTGACTTTGGATAAAATCGTCTCAATTTTTTCCTTATTATTCTTAAGCACATCCGTTCCTTTGTCCACTACCCAGGCATAATCTGCATACTTTGGATTATCCATTTGCGAAGTATTTAATGGACTTTCCTTAGAAATGGTGATTTCTTCAAAGAAATAATTTGCAAGATTTGCAGAAGAAATATTTTTCAAAAAATCATTATTGAACCACCTTGTAAATTCCTTTTTGAAATCCATAAAAGAATAAATAGTCCCGTCTTTAGATTTAAATTCGATGAAATCTGGATTTGTATTTTTTTGATTTATGTGTAATGAATAAAAATTAATATTTGCAAATTGAGAGAGTTCGAAACTATCTAATAGAACTTCGTTCCGATCGTTTATCAATAAATTTTGGCCTTGCCAATTCCAATGTTCACAAGGGTTTTCT
>JBDSBN010000176.1:0-2630 GCA_039921585.1 Ginsengibacter sp.
AAGATTTCGTGGAAAATGTAACATCTGCAGGATTTAAGGGGTGTAAATTATCCCCTTTTGTTTGCCGTGTCAAAGATGCAACCTACACCTTTGCAGGAAATCAATACAAATTAGAAAAACATCTGGAGCGATCAGATGCACTTCATGGTGTACTGTATGATCGTGCTTTTGAATTAATTAGCGAACAGCTTGATGCAAATGGTGCTTCTATTACATTAAAATACTCCTATAATAAGGAAGATCCGGGCTATCCTTTTTCCTACGATTGCGTCGTAACCTGGAAATTGGAAAAAGACAACAAATTAAGAGTCACCACCGAATGCATCAATCAGGACGAAGGCTTAATTCCCATGCAGGATGGATGGCATCCGTATTTTGACTTAGGAACCAAAATTGATGCTCTTCATCTGGAGTTTCAATCGATGGAAATGGTGGAATTTGATCAATTGATACCAACGGGAAAAATGAGGGAATATGATGAATTTAATTCACTCAAAAAATTAGGAGAGACAGTGTTTGATACTTGTTTTACTATTAATTTAGAAACCTGCCAACCAATGTGTGTATTAAGAAATGTGTCGAGAAACATTCAGGTTGAAATTCATCCAACAGTATCATATCCATATCTTCAGCTTTACACACCTGAACACCGGAATAGTATTGCCATCGAAAACCTAAGCGGCGTTCCTGACGCTTTCAATAACGGAATGGGAGTTCAAACTTTAGAACCCGGGCAATCTTCTTTATATGAGGTTGTATATAAGATTGGCCTTTTAAAATAAAAATATGGAAGAAACCATACTAAGAATTAACCAATTATTTAAAGAGAAATTTGAAGGAGACCCTGTTGGAATTTGGTCTCCGGGAAGAATAAACCTCATCGGGGAACACATCGATTACAATGATGGATTTGTGATGCCGGGTGCCATTGACAAGGGTGTTTATTTTGCCATAGCCTTAAATGGAACGGACCATTTAAATTTTTATTCGGTCGATTTTGAGGAGAATTTACGTATCAAAATCACTGACATTAAAAAATCCGAAGGGTGGAAAAACTATGTTCTTGGTGTAGTAAATGAATTTAGGAAGTTGGGAAAAGAAATTCAGGGTTTTGATTGTGTTTTCGGAGGAAATATTGCAAACGGAGCAGGAATTTCTTCCTCTGCAGCTGTCGAAGGAGGAATGTCTTTTTCTATCAATGAATTAATGAATTTCAACCTAAACAGAAAAGAACTGGCGCTCCTTGGTCAGCGTGCGGAACATCATTACCCCGGCGTCATGTGCGGAATTATGGATCAATATGCAAACATGCATGGTCAAAAGGATCATGTAATGTTGCTGGATTGCCAAAGTATCACTCATCATTACCTTCCTTTTAACCTGGTAGATAGCACCCTTATCCTGATCAATACAAAGGTGCATCATACCCTTGCCTCATCTGCTTACAATGAAAGAAGACAACAATGTGAAAAAGGATTAAAAATCATGCAGGAGAATAAGGAAATACATTCTTTCCGGGATATTTCAGATCCAAAGATGCTTCTCCCTTTTAAGGAGGAAATGGGAGAAATTGTTTATCAAAGATGCCTTTATGTAGTGGAAGAAATCCTAAGAACAAAAAAAGCTGCGACGTTTCTTGAAAACAACGATATCAATCAATTTGGGAAATTGATGTTTCAAACACATGAGGGACTTCGAAATTTATACAATGTCAGTTGTCGTGAGTTGGATTTCCTGGTAGACTATGCCTCAAAAAATGAGATGGTTATTGGAGCCCGGTTAATGGGCGGAGGATTCGGAGGATGCACCATTAACATTATTAAAAATAATGGGAAAGAAGAATTTCTGAAAGAAATTGCAACCGCTTATGAAAACACCTTCCATATTACTCCTGAAATTTATAATGTAAAAATAATGGATGGAACACATCGGATTTCCTAATCTGAATTTCTGGATTTTTCCCCACTAAATACTCTTAGAATCATTGAAATATAAAAGGCCTTTTCAGGCCTTTTATTAAAAAAATATTTTCATTGAGTTACTCATTACACCTTGATATAGATTTTCTTCTTATCCATCCAAAATACAATGAGCCAATAAAAAGTAATCATGACCAACGCATAAAAAAGAGAAGCATTATTCAGATTCGATCCAAAGACTGGTTTACAGATATATTCGTAGAACCAGTTAAACGGTGAAATGTATAATTGCCTTCCGGAATCATCGAATCCATTCGATATCCGGATTAGTCCCTGAAGCCTTGGCAACACTCCCGATAAGACAAAAATGAATAATGGATTTTTACCAAACACATCAAAAAACTTACTCAGCCAGCCTTTCTTCCCTTTTAATTCTATAAAATAAATCATCACGGCTATGATCACCATTGCCATACCGGTGGTAAATACCACATAGCTACTTGTCCATATTTTTTTGTTCATCGGAAAGACCATATCCCATACATATCCGCCAAATAAAAGTAACGCTCCGCCAACGAATAATCCATTCACCATTTCCGGTGTTTTCCCTTTTTTGATGATATAATATCCACAGAAATAACCAAAAACTACTTGTACTATAGATCCAAACAAACTCATGAAACCCTCCGGATCAAAAGCAATTGGTTTCCC
>JBDSBN010000177.1:0-6992 GCA_039921585.1 Ginsengibacter sp.
TAAATCTTAAATTGTATCACCAATCATTTAAGGAAGTTCTCTAAGTTTTCAGGCAATTTCACACAAAACATTCAACGCGAAGCATTCACCTGCCGCAGGCAATTCAACTGCCTCGTGCACATTACAATGCATTAAAAATTATAAATCATCTGCAGTTTCACCTCCGATCTTGATTTTCCCTTGATCTCATCCAACCCGCTTCCAATTTTCTCCTTTTCAGGATAAATTGTCTGGGCAAATCGGGTCCACATTGAAAATTGCTTGGAGAATTTATATCTCAGATTGATATAATACCTGTATCCCTTGTCGAAAAATACCGGAATAGAATAAACATAGAGCACATCATTTTCAAATGCATATAAGCGGCTGTTATACCCTTCAGTTTCAAAATAAGCCACACGTATATTTCCGGATATTGGTTTTAGAAGGTGCTTGTAAACGACATCTGTATAAATGAGAAATCCATTCTCAGATTCTTCCCCTTTTTATCATACCAGGAAAGTTCCACTCTGGAGCGTAAAGTAAATGTCGGATTCAATTTATAAGAAAACTGTGTTCGAAAACCTTGCCGTGCTTTTGCGACAACTGGATTTAAAGGAGCATTTTCCGGATTGAAGTTAACCGGTTTATTTTTAGACCGGTATCTTGAATATATTTCTACCTGCCGATTGGGCTTGTAAGTCAGCTGAATCATATAATCAGCTCCCGATGTGGGAGCATCTGTACGATATTTAATCCACGGAAATTTGAATAGATCTGCATAGGCATTGATCTTTATATAATCTGTAGGAGTAATCGCAAGCCCTGTAAAAAATCCGCTTTCATTATTCGGCCGCGTATTTTCTGTAAATGCACTGGAATACAAAGACTGATAGCCTTTTGAAATTTTCCGATGCAAAAAACTCATATCCACTTTGGAACTCGCACTAATTGCAAGCCCGTTAATAATTGCCTTGTAATGGTTATTATCCATAGCGACTTCACCAAACAAGTGCATGTTTTTAAACGTATAACTATAGTCTACACTATAATTTCTTAATTGTTTTCCGGATAAGGCAAATTGATTATAAGCAACATCCTGCTTTTTGATTGGTAGTTCAAAATGATAATTAATGGCATTGACACCTATATGAAAGCGGTCGGTATTGTATTTTATATTCCCGCCAACTGTAAATTGTCCCTGCTTATTTTTTGCCGCAACTTCACTTGCTGTCCTGTGCAATCCGGAAATCTGTAAGGAAGAGACATACTCTTCAAATTCAAGTGTATCTGACTTAAAGCTTGCATCCAGTTTTCGATAACTGATAAGGGCAGTTGCTTCCCAATTTTTTTTCCCTAACGTAATGGCAGCTCCACGATGAAACTCCACTTCGCCGGCAGAATTATATGGTCGTATCGTTTCAGATTGTCGCTTAATATTTAAAATTTCAGCGCCTTTATTGAAGGAAAGGCTTTGCCAGGAAGTAAGTCCCTGACCCAGATTTACTGAAAAATCCCCCAAGGCAATTGATTTAATCATCCCAATATCTTTTACAAAAAAATGAGCGGAATAAAAATCAAACCCATCTTTTTGGGCACCCCTGAAAAATTGTTCACCGGCATCTTTTTCTGCTGTGACTCCGTATTGCAGAGAGTTTTTGTACTTATACCTATAACGAACCAGAACCCGTTGCGGACTGCCGGGATAAAAGTTTTTTGCAGTATTGCTGTCAATTAAATTTCCTTTAGACTTTTCAAGTACCTGTGTACCGCGGACTAATAAAGTTTGATCCCCGCCCTTCAATCGGGAAGAAATCGATTTCACCACATCTGCTTTTTCTGAAACCGTTATATAAGGAAGAATTTTTTGGATAGTTTGGATGTCCCAGTAAGGAACAGCCTGTATTTCATAGTGATGCAGGAAATTTCCGAATGCCTTCCTATAAAGTAATAAGTTTGCAATTTGAATCGGACTAAGCAATTTCAACTGTTGCAATAATCCCTCATCCGCATAATTTAAATTGATCGGTTCTTTTAGAAAATACATCATATCCTGTAAAAAGGAATCATCATCCGGAACAGCATCTTCATTTGCTTCTGTCAGATCTTCTAATTGTTCTTCTACCGTTGTCGGAGGTTCAGTTCTTACAGGCGGTGGAATCTTTTCCTGCGCGATCGCACTGGTTAAACAAAAACCGCAAAAGAGAATAATCAATGTCAAGCATCTTTTTAAAAACTTACTGAACATTTGATTCACGTGATTTAAAATGAACAATAAGCATAAGCCCGGGACTTAAGCCAAGATGAGGATGATAGCTTGCACTGACATCCAATCTCATATTATTCCAACTGACACCTGCACCTGCATAAGGCATTTCATTTTCGGTGGAAATGCCCATTCGGGCAAAAAACTGTTTGGTAAAATTATATTGAACTCCCGCATGCACATTTACGGGCAAATTCTCTTCCTTTACTATTTCGGCACTAATAAATAAATTGTCACTGGCTTCATAACCAAGTCCGAATGTATAAATTGACCCCAATTTTTCATGATCTGTTTTTGATAAATTTCCTCCAACAGGATTATAAAAATGAATCCCTACATGAAATTGATCCGTCAGATGAGCGATGGCACCTACTTCGAAATTTACAGCATCAGAACTTTGATAGTTGGGAATTCTGAAAGAATAATAATTAAACTTAATCCCTAAATCAAGTTTGGAGCCCAGGCTGCGGGCATAGGCAATACCTAATTGAGATTCATTGTAGTTTTTATACCCGAAATAATCTGTCTGCAGAGCAAAATTCCCTTTCTCTGTTGGCAGCACAAATACAGAAGAATACATATTCGTGGCGTCCATAAGAAATCTCCGTTCGCCATAAACACCTAAAGACGGAGCCTTTAATTGAGCCAGAGCAGCCTGATTGTTGGTTATAGAAAATGCATCTACGTGATTGATACTATAAGCTCCCAATCCAATGTATGGTGCGCTGATGGGATTGCGAACTGATTGACCTGAAACGGAAAAAGTAAAAAATATAATGCAGATATAGAGAAATAGATTTTTCAAAGCAGTGGTTTGTTTCGAATTAAATATATAAAGATTTGCTTAAATAATCCTTAACAAAATAAATAAGGTAAATTGTACGTACAAAGTTTAATTTTGCCCCATGGAATTACTAGATGGAAGAGTGGCCTCTGCAGCTATTCAGGAAGACTTAAAACAAAAGATAAGCTTATTGGCAAAAGACCAGAAAGCACCGCACCTCGCAGCAATTTTAGTAGGAAATGATCCGGCCAGCGAAACCTATGTCAACTCAAAGGTGAAGAACTGCAAGGAAACAGGCATTACTTCTTCGCTTTTTAGATTAGAAGAATCCATAACAGAAGAGGAATTGCTGAAAAAAATCGAGGAATTGAATCAACAACCCGAAATCAATGGTATCCTGGTTCAACTTCCCTTACCTAAGCATATTTCAGAGAAAAATGTCATAAATGCGATTTCCCCGTTAAAGGATGTGGATGGTTTTCATCCGGTGAATGTAGGGAATATGGTTCTGGGATTTCCCGGTTTTATAAGTGCAACTCCATTAGGAATCATGCTAATGCTTAAGCATTATAAGATAGAAACCAGCGGAAAAAATGTGGTCGTTATCGGAAGAAGTAATATAGTGGGTACCCCTATGAGTTTATTGCTCAGCAGAAACAATGACCAGGGAAATGCCACAGTAACCCTTTGCCATTCCAGGACAAAAAATTTAAAAGAAATTTGCCTGAGCGCCGATATTATTGTTGCCGCTATCGGCAGATCTAATTTTGTAACAGCAGATATGGTCAAAGAAAATGCGGTTGTAATAGATGTAGGAATTAACCGCGTTCCCGATTCAACCAAGAAAAAAGGGTATGCATTAAAAGGGGATGTGGATTTTGAAAATGTTGCTCCAAAAAGTAGCTATATTACTCCCGTACCAGGTGGTGTAGGTTTAATGACTATCGCAGCATTATTAAATAACACATACGATGCTTTTTTAAGACAGGAAGAGGCAGGAAAAAACCAGGCCTAACAACCAACACTCATTCCCTACCACCTAATAACTAATACCTTATATCTAATATCTAACACCTAATTAAAATTGATCGACACTAAATCCATATCAACCGCTTTACCAGTCATGGAAACCTTCTACACTTTGCAGGGAGAAGGAAAACACACCGGGAAGGCAGCTTATTTCATCCGGCTTGCGGGTTGTGATGTAGGTTGCGTTTGGTGTGATGTAAAAGAAAGTTGGGACAAAGACCTGCATCCCGAACAAGAAGTCAGCGATATCGTTCATGCTGCTATCCAGCATCCAGGCAGATTAGCAGTTATTACAGGCGGTGAACCAACATTATATAATCTGGACGAATTGACCAGATCTTTGCGCAGTGAAGGGTTTCAAACAAATATTGAAACTTCCGGTTCCAGCCCTCTTACCGGTGAATGGGATCGGATATGCCTTTCACCCAAGAAATTCAAAGCTCCCTTACCGGAAATTTTACCTCTTGCGGATGAATTAAAAATCATTGTTTTTAATAAATCTGATTTTGACTGGGCCGAAAAATATGCCGCTTTAGTATCCCCGACATGCAGACTTTATCTTCAGGCAGAATGGGATAAAACAAAACAAATGACTCCTCTTATTGTGGATTATATAAAAGCAAATCCGCAATGGCAATTGTCGACGCAGGTGCATAAGTATATTGATGTTCCTTAGGGGCTGTTGGCTGTTAGCTGCTAGCTGTTGGCTGTTGGCTGTTGGCCGTTGGCCGTTTTTCTCATCGCTCAAAGCTCAAGGCTCAAAGCTTCTTTCTCATTGCTCCCCTCCCATCTATTAACACCCCCTTAAATAAAAGCCTCAGAAATTCGTTCTAAATTTAACCAAACGAATTCCATGCGAAAATTACTTTTACTGTTATTAGCAATTCCTTTTTTTACAATATCCCAAGCGCAATGGTATGATCCTGATAAGGTTCATCATAAAGCCCAAACTATTTACGGACTGGCAATTAATAAAGCTCAAAATAGCGAGTATGCCGTTTCTCTAAAAATGATTTCGGAAGCACTTAAAATAGAGCCCCGTTTTGTTGATGCCTATCTATCCATGGCTGGTATTTATGCAAACATGAAGGAGTATAAATCTTCCACACAGAATTTTGAAAAAGCTTTTGAATTAGATCCTGTGTACAGCAATTATTATTTATTGCCCTACTCCATATCTCTTGCAGGAGATGGTCGTTTTAATGAATCTTTAAAAGCTGTTGAAAGTTTTTTGCAAATTCCTAACCTGAATGAAAGAAGTAAAATGGCAGGAGAATTTAGAAAGAAGACTTACGAATTCGCCATCGATTACAAAAACAAATTGGACGATAAAGACTATGTATTTAAACCTATAAATTTAGGTGATAGCATTAACACAACCGACCTCGAGTACTTCCCTTCATTAACAATCGATGGAAAAAAATTAATTTTTACAAAACGAATCGGATCAAACGAAGATTTTTACGAAAGTGAATTGGTGGATGGAGTATTTAGTAAAGCGGTGCCGCTTCGGGGAAATATTAATTCGCCCAATTATAATGAAGGTGCACAAAACATTTCCCAGGACGGAAGATGGTTGATTTTTACGGGTTGTAATTTTCCCCGGGGATTAGGCAGTTGTGATTTATATATTTCTTATCTCACAAAAAACGGATGGACAGAACCACAAAACATGGGACCCAATATTAATTCTGAATTTTGGGAATCAACTCCTTCTCTATCTCCGGATAAAAGAGATCTCTATTTCAGCAGCAATGTACCTGGAGGATTTGGGGGCAAAGATATTTGGGTAAGCCATCGCGATGATAAAGGTAAATGGAGTGTTCCCTATAATCTGGGCCCGGAAATAAATACAGCCGGTGACGAAAGCACTCCGTTCATTCATGCAGATAATCAAACCCTATATTTTAATTCTACCGGTCACCCGGGATATAGTGAAAAGCCGGACCTTTTCGTATCAAAAAAATTGCCAAATGGCAAATGGAGTACTCCAAAAAATCTGGGTTATCCAATCAATACGATTGATGACGAAGGTTCATTGATTGTAACTGCAGACGGGACAACCGCTTATTATTCCAGCGACAGAAGTGATACCCGAGGAGGTTTGGATATCTACACATTTGAATTAAGAAAAGATATCCGTCCGTTAAAAACTCTATGGGTAAAAGGACAAGTATATGATGCCAAAACAAAAGATGGAATACCTTCCACCATTGAATTGACGGATGTAAACACAAACCAGATAATCAGCAAATTACAAACGGACGAAAACGGGAATTATCTGGTCACTATTCCTGTAGAAAAAGAATATGCATTTAATGTAAACAGAAAAGGGTATTTGTTGTATTCTGAGAATTACCATATTTCCAGGGATATCGATTCAGCTTTTGTAGCTGATATTCCATTACAACCAATAGAATCCAAAGCAATGGTTATTTTAAAGAACGTTTTCTTCGGAATAAATGAAACCTCTTTAAAACCGGAGTCAATGGCAGAGTTGGATCAGGTGGGCAATTTATTAAAAGAAAATCCTGATGTAAAAATTCTCATAACGGGACATACAGATAATGTCGGACAACCGGCAGATAATTTAAAACTTTCCGAAGGCCGCGCGCTCTCTGTCGTGAATTATCTAGTGAGTAAAGGAATCGCCAAAGAACGACTTTCCCACCAAGGATATGGCGCCACCAGGCCTTTTACTGATAATGACACAGAAGAAAACCGTGCTAAAAACAGACGTACTGAAATGGAGGTGTTGTAGTGTTTATTGGTTGGTTGATTGAATGGATTAATGGTTGAATGGCTCAATGGTTCAATGGTTCAATGGTGGTAATGTACTGATAAATGGTTGGTGGTTTTCTCAGATTAAAACCTTTTATTAGCATCGTTAATCTGAAGAGGACGTAGGCTCTGCTGGAGAGCAACCTGCCAGCA
>JBDSBN010000178.1:0-8917 GCA_039921585.1 Ginsengibacter sp.
CAAGCTCTGTACGCCATCTATGATAACTGTAACAGTTTGCATACAAATGCCTACGATGAAGCCATCACGACACCTACGGAAGAGAGTGTTCGCAGAGCAATGGCTATTCAGTTAATTATCAACAGCGAATTAGGTACGGCAAAAAATGAAAATCCGAATCAGGGAAGTTTCCTGATTGAAGAATTGACAGATTTGGTAGAAGATGCCGTGATGACAGAATTTCATCGTATTTCCGAAAGAGGCGGTGTGTTGGGAGCCATGGAAAGAATGTATCAGCGGAATAAAATCCAGGAAGAAAGTCTGTATTATGAGACCTTGAAAAATCATGGGGACTACCCGATTGTAGGAGTCAATACTTTTTTAAATAAAGCCGGTTCACCAACTATTTTGCCTGCTGAGGTAATCAGAAGTACTTCTGATGAAAAAGATCAACAAATAAAAAATGTCCAATCTTTTAAAGAATTGCACAAAGATAAAAGTGAAGAAATGCTGAAACGTCTGCAGTCTGTAGCCGTTAATAATGGAAATCTAT
Organism: Ginsengibacter sp.; assembly: GCA_039921585.1. GTDB lineage: Bacteria > Bacteroidota > Bacteroidia > Chitinophagales > Chitinophagaceae > Ginsengibacter. The sequence continues at coordinate 533 of JBDSBN010000178.1, forward strand.
TTGCAGAATTAATGGAGACGATAAAATATTGTTCTTTGGGTCAAATTACGCATGCATTGTATGAGGTGGGTGGACAGTATCGGAGGAATATGTAAGGGGACATTAAATGGGAACTTCTTTCTGGGTTGCATTTTACCATAAATAAATTTATTTATCGATAGGCTAATGAATTATTCAGGGTTAAAATTTGCGAAATACTTAATGTAAATTTGATAAAATCTTTTTCATGACCAGAGAAGCCATTATAGAGCAAACTATAAACACTATTAACAAACTACCCGACAATAAACTTCGGGAGCTATCAAACTATATATCATTCCTGCTAAAACAATATGAAGAAAGTGAGATAACAAGGGGCATTCAAAAAATGGCAGCAGAAAGTAAATCGTTTGAGTTTCTTGATAAAGAAGAAGATTTATATACAGTTGAGGATTTAAAAGAAGTGTACCATGGTTAAGGGTGACCTTGTGCTAATCACTTTTCCTTTCACAAACCTTAGTGGAAGTAAACTAAGACCTGCTCTTGTTCTTGTAGAAAATTTTCAGGATTTGACAGTTTGTTTCATAACAACTCAAATTGATTGGCAGGAAGAAACAGATATTCTTTTGAATCCCACTGAAAGTAATGGCTTAAAAAAGCAATCATTAATAAGAACCGGTAAAATCGCGACAATAGATAAATCACTTTTAAAAGGCTTATTGGGAAGATTATCAACAGAAAACCTAAACCGTTTAAACGATTGTCTGAAAATCTTATTTAAACTTAATTAGTCAGCTATATTATAATATTGGATTGATTATAACCGATACTGCCGGCAGTAGAGACGTTGTTCCGATGTATCTGACCACACCAAGCATTTATCTGTTTTGTCGGAAACAGCCTGCAACCATCTAATTCTTTCCTGGCACAGGTCTCCCGACCTGTGCTTGCTCGTTACTAAAATAATTGTTTGAAAGTTCTTTGCCTGCCTTCCCAAAGTTTAAAGTCTCGATCATGCTATCATGAAAAGAATTGACAACTTTTTGGAAAGTTTGAGAAGTATGCTGCGATTAGAATACTGCTCTTTAGAGATCAACTGTTTTATAGGCTTTAGTTCATTATCAGTAAAACGAAATCATTTTTATTAGGGAACTCGATGCAGGACATTTGACAATTCTTTTTTCAATTAACTCAAAATTTCTGTTATAGGATTTGGAGAAGTAACTAAAATTGACCTCAACAAAATCGATTTCATTCTATACCTTATCAACTATAAATGAAAATACCAAATGGTATGGCCAAATATTTGGCTGGTCAACGGTGAGAAATGAATTTGTTTTATAGTTTGGAGAACGATTAATAAAAAATGACACATTTAATTAAGCACTCCTTTTTTGATCTACTTTATTCACATTTTATCCAACCAATCATTTTTTCTTTATATATTTATCTGTGTTACCATATTTGATAAATTCTTCACTTATCCCAACATAATATCTTCGCTCATCGTTCAAATTTTAATCTCCATCTCCCATGAAACCCTCCACCAAACTCCTCTCCCTCCTCACCCTCATTTTCCTTAGTTGCACCCAATCAACAGGGACACAAAGTCCAGATAACACTTCATCAATAATAACCGAAAAGAGCAAATTGATCAACGAAGAAGGCCGAACAATCCAAACAAGATTCAATCCACCTCCAGGTTTTAAGCGGACAAAAGTTAACAATATTTCCTTCGCGAACTACTTACACCAACTACCATTAAAACCTTCGGGAACAAAAGTCAAATACTTTAACGGGGAAATAAAACATCTGGATGTTTACGACGCTGTGGTGGATATGGAAATTTCCAATCGGGATTTGCAGCAATGCGCGGATGCAATTATTCGCCTCAGGGGTGAATATCTTTATTCTATGAAAACATACGACAAGATTTCATTCAACCTGACGAATTGTTTTAAAATGGATTATTCTAATTGGATGGATGGAAACCGGCTTGCTGTGGAGGGAAATAAAACTTCCTGGCGTAAGACTGCAGAGCCGTCAAATACGTACCAGGATTTCCGAAAATATATGGAGATGGTTTTTGTGTATGCCGGCACCATTTCTTTATCAAAGGAACTACGTTCCAAAAGCATAAAAGACATTGCTGCGGGTGATGTATTTATTATTGGCGGCTCACCCGGACATGCAGTGATTGTGGTAGATGTGGCTGAAAATAAATCCGGAGAAAAAGTTTTTATGATTGCACAGAGTTATATGCCTGCCCAGGAAACGCAGATTCTTAAAAATAAAAATGACGATAAATTAAGTCCCTGGTATAGTGCAAATATGAAGGATAAATTATTCACACCGGAGTGGACATTTGAGGTTGGGCATTTAAAAGCATGGAAGTAGGTTTATGTGATTGATCGTTTAAATGACTGGCCGTGGGCAAAAGATTTGAAAATTTAGTCACGAATACGCATCTTTATTTAAAAAATACGTGTTATGAATACTAAGCTTACATTAACAATTGAAGAGTCTGTTATCGAACGGGCTAAACTGTTCGCTAAGAATACGGGGAAGAGTTTGTCAGAAATAATTGAAAATTATCTTGTGGCAATTACACAAGAAGATATTACTAATAATTTGTCGCCAAAATTGAAAAAAATAGTTGGCGTTGTAAGTCTTCCAGAAGATCTTAATGAAGAAGATGAATTAAGGTCAGCCTTAGAAAACAAGCATTTTTTTAGATACAAACATAATTGTTGATTTAATTTCTGACAAAAAACCTTTTAGCAAATACGCAATAGAAATATTTCAAAAAGCAGAAGGAGGCAAACTTGAACTTTTTACGTCTTCGCATTCGATAGCTACAACTCATTATTTACTAAAGAAATATATGACTGAAAAGGATCTTCGTGAAGTATTCATTAAGGTTTTGGATTATCTCACAGTTATTGCAGTAGATGCGGATATATTTAAAAGAGGATTACGTTCGAGCCATATCCATAAAGACAAAAAGAAAGACCTCAGTTCTTCATTTATGATTTCGAAATGACCAATAATGCTGTTAAAAGCAATGTAAACCTATGGATGAATATGGTTAACTTTTATAAAACCGCTTGAAAAATGATTAATGCAAAATCGAGTTTCATTTTGCAATAGTGAACCGGCATTTATGCTGTGCGTTTTTCTTCGAAATAGTTTTTACATTTGGCAGATTCTGCATTTACAAATACAATTGCTTTATGAAATATCTGACACTCACATTTATCATCTTTTTTGTTGCTTCCTGTACCACCAATAAATATGCAACGACGAATAAATCCTACAAAAGACAGGCAAAGGAACTGGCGAAAGAAATCAGGAAATATCCGGTTAATGAAACAAAAGCAACCTGGGTAGGGACTACTAATTTCGGGTTACGTAAACCCTCTTATGTAATCATCCATCATACTGCTCAGAATAGTTGTGAGCAAACACTGCGCACGTTTACTTTACCCCGGACACAAGTGAGTTCTCATTATGTCATTTGCCGTGAGGGGAAGGTGCACCAAATGCTCAATGATTATTTACGTGCCTGGCATGCTGGTTCAGGTTCCTGGGGAAATGATAAAGACATCAATTCTTCTTCTATAGGAATTGAGCTTGACAATAATGGTTTTGAGGAGTTTTCTTCAGCCCAGATGGGAAGTCTGATTACATTGCTGGATACGCTCAAACAGAAATATAAAATTCCTTCAGCAAATTTCATCGGGCATGGGGATATTGCTCCTACGCGCAAAAATGATCCAAATGTATTTTTCCCATGGGAATTGTTAGCTCAAAAGGGGTTTGGATTGTGGTATAGCGATACCACCGCCACAAAAGTTCCTGATAATTTCAATTCTCTACAGGCTTTGCGGATTATCGGTTAATCTATAAAAGATAGCGCTGCTGCCATAAAATCATTTAAACAGCATTTTTTATCTCAGGATAGAAAAACCAGTTCCACGACATTTTCCGAAGGAGAAAAAAAGATATTGTTCAACCTCATGCAACAATACCAATAGAGGGGAAGAAAGAAAAGTTTTAAAAGGTGTGGTCCTGGAAAATTTATTTCAGTGTTGAATAAAGGATGAATTTTTCATGGCGATGTGAAGCTTATACAAATCTAATTCTAACAAAAACTTAGGGGTAGTATAAGAGTAAGAACTTTATTTATACCTACTTTTACACCTTAATTTTTAATTCTTCATGCAACTTATTCCTGTTACCAACAAACAACTGGCAAAAAAATTCCTTGAAGTGTCGGTGATCTTGTACAAAGATGATCCAAATTATATCAGGCCATTGGATAAGGATATCAATGATGTCTTCGATCCGGAGAAAAACAAGGCATTTAGATTTGGTGAGTGTCAAAGATGGTTGCTGGAGGATGCGGATGGGAAGCTGATAGGCAGGATAGCTGCTTTTGTCAATAAAAAGTACAAGAATAAAGGGGATACTCAAAAAACAGGCGGGGTTGGTTTTTTTGAATGTGTTAATAACCAGGAAGCTGCAGATATGTTATTTGATGTCTCTAAAAGCTGGCTCATGCAAAGAGGAATGGAGGCTATGGATGGCCCAATTAATTTTGGAGAACGGGATAGATGGTGGGGCTTAGTGGTAGAGGGCTTTATGCCTCCGATTTATTTAATGAATTATAATCATTCCTATTATCAGGATTTATTTGAGAATTATGGATTTAAAGTTTTCTTCAATCAGATTTGCTGGCACTTGAAGGCACACACCTATCTGCAGGGGAATTTCATAGAGATGAATGAAAAATATAGTGCTAATCCTGAGTATGAGGCAAGGCACGTTAAAAAGAACAACCTTGAAAAGGCCGCTGCTGATTTTTGTGAAGTCTATAATCAGGCCTGGGCAAGTCATGAGGGAAATAAACAATTAAGCAAAGAAGTGGCGCTGAAGATGTTTCAAGCAATGAAGCCTGTCATGGAGGAAAAACTGATTTGGTTCGTTTATCACAATGACCGGCCCATTTCTTTTTGGGTAAATCTGCCGGAGTTAAATCAGTTGTTTAAACACTTTGATGGCAAGTTTGGATTGCTTCAGAAATTACGATTTCTTTGGCTTAAGGCCATGCATAAAAATGATCGTTTTACCGGGATTGTATTTGGAGTTATACCAGAATATCAGGGTCAGGGAATCGATTATTTTATGATCATGCAGGGAGCAAAAGTAATTCAGGAAGAAACGCATTATAAAGAGCTCGAACTGCAATGGCAGGGCGATTTCAACCCTAAGATATTAAATATTTCCAGGAACTTAGGTGCCAAACAAAGTCGCAAACTGGCAACCTACCGATATCTTTTCGACCGTACAAAAGAATTTGTCCGGCATCCGATTTTGAATTAGTTTCAGCCAACAGCCAACAGCTCAAAGCTCAAAATGTTGTAAATTCGCAGTTATAAAAATTATGGAAAATTTCGTTGTTTCAGCCCGCAAATACCGCCCTCAAAACTTCAACACCGTTGTTGGGCAAGCACATATTACAACCACACTAAAAAATGCTATTAAAAACAATCAGCTGGCGCATGCTTTTTTGTTTTGTGGACCGCGTGGCGTAGGAAAAACGACTTGTGCAAGGATACTTGCAAAAACCATCAATTGCGAAAGCAAAACTCCTGACGGTGAGGCCTGTAATGTGTGCAATTCATGTGTTTCTTTCGATAAAGGATCTTCTTTAAATATACACGAACTGGATGCTGCAAGTAATAACTCGGTAGATGATATCCGGGCGCTTGTGGATCAAGTACGATTTGCCCCGCAAGCCGGCAAATACAAAGTATATATCGTGGATGAGGTTCATATGCTCAGTTCTTCGGCATTTAATGCATTTCTAAAAACATTGGAAGAGCCACCTCCATTTGCGATATTTATTTTAGCTACTACTGAAAAACATAAGATTCTTCCAACGATTCTTTCCCGTTGTCAAATTTTCGATTTTAAACGGATAACGAATCAGGATACTGTGGAGCATTTACAGGAAATTTGCGACAAAGAGAGTATTAAAGCCGAAAAGACAGCGCTGCACATCATCGCTCAAAAGAGTGAAGGTTGCCTTAGGGATGCGTTAAGTATTTTGGATAAGATCATCAGCTTTACAAATGGTGAGCTTACCTATTCGAATACACTTGAGCATTTAAATATTCTGGATGAAGATTATTATTTTAAATTAGTAGAGGCTATGCAAGCGCAGCAGCTAAGCGACGCTCTGTTAATATATAATGAAATAGATCGGAAGGGATTTGAGGGTGATTTGGTTTTAAATGGTTTCGCAGAATTTTTGAGAAATCTCCTCGTCAGTCAGGATGCTAAAGTTGCTATGCTATTGGAAGTTTCAGAAGGATTCAAAAAGCGCTATAAAACAACTTCCCAGGCATTAAATAGTAATTGGATTTTAAGTGCGATGAACATTGTCAACGAAGTTGAAATCTCCTACAGACAGGCTAAAAATAAACGTCTACATGTAGAAATGGCGCTTATTAAACTTTGTTATCTGAGCCAGGCATTAGATCTTATCAACAGCGATACAGGCCTGTCAAAAAAAAAACAGACTGATAGTGTAAAGCCGGTTTCATTTAAGGCACTTACTCCAATTGCAATAAAGGAAATCGCAGCTCCCAAAAAGAGTTCCGCGGTATCTACTCCCAGCTCTTTAAAATCCGAAATTGCACCATCAGCGCTTCCTGAACCTCCTCAGGCGGAGGCGAAATTGGTGATTGAAAAAGAGATTATGAAGCCTGTAGATGTAAGAGCTGTGGCGGATAATACCAGAGTTGTAAAAGATAAGACTAAAAAACATTCCAGAGGTTCTCTGAGTTTGGAAGCAATTAGGGAAAGAGTAGCCCGGGAAAACCAAAACAATCAAATTAAAGATCTTACGGAAGAAGAATTAACGATTGCCTGGGGGCGATACATTGATAAACTCGCAGGAGATAAAAATCATTCTGCTGTTTCTAATTTTAAATCGGCTAAATTAAAAATTATTGATAATAATACGATTGAAATTGTTACCGATAATCCCATGCAGCAAAAATTTATTGAGGTAGAACGCGGTGAACTGATTACTTCTCTCCAAATGCATTTCAATAACCGGTTTTTGACCTATTCGGTAGAAATGATAGAAAACGAAGAAAACATTAAACCTAAGGATGAACATCTTTCCGGCCGTCAGCAGTATTTCAAAATAATTGAGTCTTATCCTTTGGTTCAAGAATTAAGAGAAAGGTTGGGGCTCCAATTGGATTACATATAAATCCTAAACTCTTATCATGGTTTATTAATGAGTTTATAATGGGAGAGGGGAGTTTCAATTAGTAGATTGAAATAGCTACCATGTTTAAAGATTTTCTGCCTAATTAATGGAATCATTTTTAACTGCTCCCAGATCAGGTTTGATTTTTCCCGATGGCATCAAATATTTCCTTGATTCGCTTTTTATGTGGATTGCTTACCGGGATGAGTTCATTGTCCTGCATCAATATGACCCCGCCTTCATGATGCATATATTTTCGCATAAAATTGGGGTTGATAAGAAACGACCGGTGCACGCGCATAAAAAAATAATGAACCAACATTTTCTCTACTTCCTTAATTGTTTTACTAATTAAAATCTGTTGCCCGTTAGCAAGATGAAAATTGGTGTAATTGCTTTGACTTTTGCAATACATAATATCATTCACTTCTATAAATTCAATACCATCTGATACCGGAATGCCAATTTTGTTTTTGAGAATCCCTTCCTTTTTAAGGTAATCAAGAAGATCATCAATTTTTTGAGCAGATACCCGATGTCCTGCTGGCCTGTTCTGTTTCCATTCCTGAACGGCAGATTGTAGTTCTTCCTCATCTACCGGTTTCAACAGATAATTGACGGCTTTCGCTTTAAAAGCCTGAACAGCATATTTGCTGTAAGCAGTTGTGAAAATAACATCAAAATCCCGGGTGCCCAATTGTTCCAATAATTCAAATCCATTCATTAACGGCATTTCAACATCCAGGAAAAGCAGGTCAGGCTTAATTTCTGGTAGGCGTTGCAGCGCTTCATTCGGATCATTGGTTTGGAAAACAATGGATGTATCCGGAAAAACATTTTGGAGGTGAAAAACGAGGCTATTTATACAATGTTGTTCATCATCCACTATTGCTATTTTAATCATTCGTTCGTTTTTTTCTGAATTGTGCGAATTTTATTTTATTGATAAAGGAGTTAAGATTAGGTTGCTTTCTTCTTTAAGAGTCAAACGCACACAGGTTCCCGCAGGCTTGCCGTTCTCATCTTTTTTATCCTCAATTTGACACAGAATTTTGCTTTCATAATGATCATTATAAAGGTCAATTCTTTTTTGTGTTATTTCAGTTCCCATGATTTTA
>JBDSBN010000179.1:0-3348 GCA_039921585.1 Ginsengibacter sp.
ACAATCACTCCGGGTCAGCTTATGACGCTCACTCTCTATTCCTTCTTTATTTTTGGCCCTTTACAGCAAATCGGAGATATCATTATTTCCTATAGAGAAGCAGAAGCCTCCCTGAGCAATTTTGAAAATTTGATGAGGAAAAAAACTGAGGTTAAACCAGCTAATCCTGCGCACCTGGGAAGCATCAACAAATTAGAATTTAAAAATGTCGTATTTAAACATAAAACGGCAATGTATCCTTCGATAGATGGAATCGACTTTGAGGTTGAAAGAGGGGAAACGATTGCCTTTGTAGGTCCATCGGGTGCAGGAAAATCAACTTTGGTTAAGATGCTTGTTGGTTTATACACTCCTCAAGACGGCAAAATATTATATAACAACATTTCAAGAGATGAAATTGATTTTGATGACCTTAGATCACAGATTGGATTTGTAACTCAGGATACGCAATTATTTGCCGGTACTATTAAAGAAAATTTATTGTTTGTAAATCCACAAGCCACCGATCAGGAAATTATTGAAGCTTTGAAAAAGGCAGCTGCATATCAAATTCTTGATCGGGCGGAGAAGGGTATTGAAACCGTTATAGGTGAAGGTGGTGTAAAGATCTCCGGTGGAGAAAAACAGAGACTCTCCATTGCAAGGGCTTTACTGCGCAAGCCTCATTTGCTCATTTTTGATGAAGCTACTTCGTCTCTGGACTCCTTGACGGAGGAAGATATTACTAACACGATTAAAGATGTTTCCAGCAAACGGGTTCAAATTACTATTCTGATTGCACATCGTTTGAGTACGATTATGCATGCCGATAGAATTTACGTTTTGGAAAAAGGTAAAGTTGTTGAAATAGGAGACAATGAATCTCTGCTCAGGCAAATGGGTTTATATTACGCCATGTGGCGCCAACAAATTGGTGAAAAGAGAAAAGAATTGGTCAACGACTAATTATCTTCTGTCGTTATAAATCATAATATACTGTACCAGCATAGCAATAGAAGCTAAGGCCGCAACTACATATGTAAGTGCTGCCCACTTTAAAGCATCCTTCGCTTTTGCATGTTCCTGGCCGTGCATTAGATGCGTCCCGTTCAACCATTTTAAGGCCCGGTTAGAAGCGTCAAATTCTACTGGCAGAGTAATGACAGAAAATAGTGTTGAAGCAGCAAAAAGGATAATTCCGATTAGTAACACCGTTGAATTGCCTCCACCTACTGTGAAAAGACCTAAACCGATTAGAATAACCCATTGAGCCATATTGGAGCTAATTTGAACAACGGGTACAAGAGCACTTCTCAACTGAAGCATTGAATAGGCTGTTGCGTGTTGCACCGCATGCCCGCACTCGTGGGCTGCTACCGCCGCAGCAGATATCGTTCTGCCGGAGTAAACATCCGGACTTAGATTTACTGTTTTATTTGCAGGGTTGTAATGATCACTTAAAAACCCATCTACGGATACCACTTTCACATCGTGAATTCCATTATCACTCAGCATTTTTTCAGCAATTTCTTTTCCACTCATTCCACTGCTGGTAGGAACTTTACTATATTCTTTGAATTTGCTTTTAAGGCGGGCCTGCACAAGCATACCAAGCCCCATAAAAAGTAATGATATAAAAATGATTGAAATGGGCATATCTACAAAATTTAGGGTCAAACATAATCGATATTTCCCAATTTCGATGATAGGAAATTCTTAATTTTCATTTTTTTAACCGTTGACTTTTCCTACGGAATAAATTAGAAAAGTTCGTTTATAATTTCTAACATCCATAAAATAAAACCATAAGATTGCAGGGTGCCCGTTAAGTTCAGGTATAGGTCGGTACCGATGGGTCCGGTTACAGGCAAAATGTAATCGCGTGAAGGGAGAAGCTGTTTAATTTTGCGATTTGGAGAATTCTTCCGGTTTAATTTTCACGATTTTATTATCACGCAATACAACAAGTACGCTATTATTTGCTTTCTTAAATTCTAATAGCTTTTCATATGCTTTCTCCAGTCCCCGCAGGATTTTATTTTTTTCTTCTATTTGAATTTCAGTTGTTGTCATAATAGCTTTTTAAGAGATTAAATTTTTCTACGGTCACTTTATTTAGTAAGCCAGAAATTTGTTTTTCAGCCAAAAGTTCATGCCGTCCAATAGAGTTATCGAAAATTAAAGCACCGTCAACTATAGGCAAATAAATGTCAAATAAGTTTTTAATTCCTCTAATATATCTTCTTTCGATAATTACCGGTGGAATATCGTGACCACCTTCCAACACCCTTGTTCTTACACGTTCTTTTGCAAGTTCAATATTTTGAAGCCAAAAAAACAATAAAGTAACCCTGTATCCTTTTTCTTTGGCCTGAATAATTTTATTTCTATAGCTTTTTGTCGCAAGGGTGGTTTCAAATGCAAAATTTACATCTTCAGCCATTAATTCCTGAATTCTATTTAACATGATCCTACCTGATTCAAATGCGACTTTTTCAGGTTGAAAAGGAGATAACCCTTTGGCTATTTCATCTGCATTTACAAATTCTTTGCAATCGAGAATCTCTGGTAAAATTGTAAAAGATGCAGTAGTTTTCCCTGCCCCGTTTCAACCCGCAATTATGTAGAGATTTTTGTTCATGCGCGATTGCAAACTTACAAATTATTTACGTTAGAATTTTATGGGATAGTTTTACAGCCCTTGGTATCAGAACCCTAAAACTTTACCCGCTGTCTGACCTTAAGTGCTGACAAATGACAGCATCACTCTCTTCCTGATTTGTGTCGAGGAATAGTAGAACTGTAATTTGTGAGACCTATAAGGTTTTCGAAACCTTATAGGTCTGAAACTGTTTAGAATTTCCTTCTGTCTGAAAATTTATAAATATAAATAGCAAAGTCCTAAACTTTTCCTGCTGTCTGACCATCGGTTCCGACAGCTACCACAATAAAAAAACCTGTTTTTAAAGATTAAAAACAGGTTTATTTTATTCAGTTATATTAAAGACAAGATTCTATTTTTTAAAAATCCAATCCTAAACTAATGTACCAGATCGGTTTTCCTTTAAACAACCCATTCATTGGCCAGCCGGCATCTACTTTCACAAAATGACCAAGGAAAGTACTTCTAGCCCCAAAACCGTATCCGCCAATAAATGGTCCAATACCGGGAGTTTCAGTTTTAACTTCTACGTTATCCAGTCTATACGTCATACCATGTCTTGAAAAATTATCATAAGCCCCGTTCCAGGCTGTTCCTAAATCGATGAACTGAGTAAGTTGGAAATTTCTAATAAAGGCATTATTGATTGGTTTACTAAAAAGAGTTGTAAAAACAGGCAATCTGAACTCACTGTTTAAAACCATTGC
>JBDSBN010000180.1:0-4833 GCA_039921585.1 Ginsengibacter sp.
GGACTTTTGCCGCCAGCTTCCTTCAGATTCGCAGTCGCCCGCGACACCCTTGCTATTGGCTAACACTCCCTACTGTAAAGCGTGTTCGGGACTTGCACCCTATAGCTTATATACATGCCTGACACACCCAAAAAACCTCCTCCATGTTGCCATGAAAGAGGTTTATATTTTTTAAAGGTCTGATTGGATTAATAACCCATATCACCCATTCCGCCGGGCATTCCACCCATTGGAGGCATTCCTCCGCCGCTATTCTTTTCAGGCTTATCACTGATAACACATTCTGTGGTCAGCAACATACCTGCAATAGAAGAGGCATTTTCCAATGCAATACGCGAAACTTTTGTTGGATCAATGACACCAGCTGCGAAAAGATCTTCGTAGACTTCTGTGCGAGCATTAAATCCAAAATCACCTTTTCCTTCTTTAATTTTTTGAACAACGATGCTTCCTTCGATACCACTATTGATAACGATTTGGCGAAGAGGTTCTTCCACCGCACGACGTACGATTTGGATTCCTGTCGTTTCATCATCATTCTCTCCTTTCATATCCACCAAACTTTCGATAGCGCGGATATAAGCGACTCCACCACCAGGTACGATTCCTTCTTCAATAGCAGCTCTTGTAGCATGAAGTGCATCATCAACGCGGTCTTTCTTCTCTTTCATTTCTACTTCCGTAGCAGCACCAACATACAATACAGCTACACCACCACTTAATTTAGCAAGGCGCTCCTGTAATTTTTCTTTATCATAATCGGAAGTTGTGCTTTCGATCTGAGCTTTAATTTGATTCACTCTTGCAGTGATATCTGCTTTTTCACCTTTACCATCTACAATCGTTGTATTGTCTTTATCAATACTAACTGCTGCAGCCTGACCTAAATGAGACAGATCAACATTTTCTAATTTATATCCTTGCTCTTCACTGATAACTGTACCGCTTGTAAGTACAGCAATATCCTGCAACATTTCTTTTCTGCGATCTCCAAAACCAGGTGCTTTTACAGCAGCTACTTTCAAAGTACCACGTAATTTGTTTACAACCAAAGTTGCTAAAGCTTCTCCTTCCAGATCTTCTGAAATGATTAATAAAGGACGACCGCTTTGAGCTACTTTCTCCAAAATATGAAGAATGTCCTTCATGGTAGAAATTTTCTTATCATAAATTAATATGTAAGGATTTTCCAGATCTACCAACATTTTTTCGCTGTTAGTAACAAAGTATGGAGAAACATATCCTCTGTCGAACTGCATTCCTTCTACAACTTCTACAGTTGTATCAGTACCTTTTGCTTCTTCTACGGTGATTACACCTTCTTTAGTAACGCGCACCATTGCTTCTGCAATCAGCTTACCAATAGAGCTATCATTATTTGCAGAAATAGAAGCAACCTGCTCGATTTTAGAATTCTCATTCCCAATCTCTACAGACTGAGATTTCAGGTGCTTGATAATTTCAGTTACTGCCTTATCAATTCCTCTTTTCAAATCCATCGGGTTAGCACCGGCCGCTACGTTTTTCAATCCTTCGCTAATAATTGCCTGAGCAAGCACAGTAGCTGTCGTTGTACCATCACCAGCGATATCCGCCGTTTTAGATGCAACTTCCTTAACCATTTGAGCACCCATATTTTCAATTGGATCTTCCAGCTCAATTTCTTTCGCTACGGATACACCATCTTTCGTTACGGAAGGAGCACCAAATTTCTTTTCAATAACCACATTCCGTCCTTTTGGGCCAAGTGTAACTTTCACCGCATTCGCCAGGGTATCTACACCCTTCTTCATTTTATTGCGGGCTTCTATGTCAAAAAATATTTGTTTAGCCATAATAATTATTGTTGATTTTAAAATTTTAAATTAACTAAGTTTAATCAGGATGTCAGAAGCGCGCATGATCAGATAATCTTCTCCTTCGATAGAGATTTCTGTGCCGCCGTATTTGCCATACATAATTACATCTCCTTCTTTTACCTGCATTGGAATCAAATTACCGGTTTGATCTGCATATTTACCTTTCCCAACTGCTACTACAGTTCCTTTTTGTGGTTTCTCCTGAGCTGTATCAGGAATAATGATGCCACCAGCACTTTTTTCTTCTGCCGCATTGGGCTTCACAAGAACTCTGTCATCAAAGAGTTCAAATTTTACATTTGCCATAATTATTAATTTATTTAAATTATTGTTAGTCTGACGAGTGTATAGGAATAATTGTACCAATTTGATAATAAGGTTTAAAATGGCAGGAAAAGTAATTGATGGCAGTTATCCGATAACAAAACCAGCCAAAATTGCATTTTTAAAAATAATAGGTTGCCAATTTGTGAAAAACTGACAACCTTCTTATTTGATAAATACTTAAGATTTTATTCCTTGATGATCTTTTGCACTTCCGATATTTCGGCCCCGGATATTTTAATTAAATAAATTCCTTTAGGCAACTGCAGAGTTTGAATTTTAAATTCTGTTTGTAACAGATTTATTTTTTCCGTTTTTAAGACTCTGCCACTGTTATCTAAAATTTGGATTTGATTAAAAATGCGTGGCTCAAATTGAATCGTTGCGAAATTTCCCACCGGATTCAGATATATTTTTAAATTACCAAAGCCCGGTTTGGAATAACGAATCATTCTTATGCCCAAATTTTTCAATAGTCCATCGTATTCTACTTGTTGTAATTTATAATAATTGATTCCGGTCAAAGGCCGAACATCATATATGGTATATTCCAATAAATGGGAGGGAGTTTCCAGCACCGACTACTCTTGCAATTTTTATAAATGATTGTCCATTTGCAGATCTGGAAATAATAAACTCTTTATTATTTATTTCCGTGGAAGTACTTTAACAACTTTTCATGCAGGATTATGATTATCAAAAGTATTCAATTATAAACCTTCCGGTTTTTTTACACCCCATGTATTCTCCAATGTTTTTCGTTGTGTCTCATTTAACTTTGGCGAGTCATAATCCCCTTTTAAGGATTTCTGGCGAAATGCTTCATATAAAGTAACGGCGCAGGCAACAGAAATATTTAAAGATTTAATAATTCCAACCTGGGGAATGATAAAATCTCCATCGGAATATTTTCTCACATGATCGCTCACACCTAAGGTTTCATTACCAAATACAAGTGCAGCAGATTCTGTCAGATCCATGGAATATAAATCATTGGAAGTTTCTGTCAGGTGGCTGGTATATACTTTATCAAAGTTTTTTCTCACCTCCTTAAAACATTCTTCAGCATCTGTAAACTGATGCATAGTAAGCCAGTTAGCTGCAGTAGAAGAACTCTTATAACCCCATTTCTTATGTGGAGGAATGCGGTCATTTAATATATACACATCCTGAATGCCAATGGCATCACACGTACGCATAACAGCCGACACATTATGAGGATCAAATACATTTTCCAGCACAACGGTAAGGCCTGGCTGGCGTTTATCTAATACGGATGTTAGGCGTTTATAACGGGCAGGAGTCATTTTTGGTACAACGGTTTAATTAAGCGATTTGAATAAATGATCAGGTCAAATCAAAATAAATGGTGCAAATGTAGTTATTATACAAAAAACAAGAAGCCATTATTAATCAAGTTAATTCCGGCAAGTCACCTATCCATTAAAATATAAACTGTGTTTGGGAAATTTAAAAAAAAGACCTGTCCTATTTTATTTTCAAAAACAAAACAGGTCTTACCACAAAACTCTTCAAACTATTGTGGACTCAGATATTGTGCATAAGCATACCCTTCAATTCCCTCTTCTGTTTTAACCAGCCACCATTGATCATTTGGTTTACTTAATAAAGTTACCATAGAACCGTGAGCTGCTTTTCCAATAATGGGTTGACCTGTACCAGGTCCCTGCCGTACATTTAAATTAGTACTATCTGTGGTCACTTTTGCTTTTGTACCCGAACCGGCGGCCACATTCACATTCATGACTAAATCTCCCGCCCTGAAATCAGGATCAATTTTCTGATAGATTGCCCATAATTTATCTTTAATTTCTCCGTTTGGAGCCTCTCCATTTATATGAAGAACATTTCCTTGTTCGCTTACCTGCAGATTATTAATTCCTGCAGATTTTGCAGAATCAAGGATCTCTTTATATTTTTCTTGCAATGCCATGATTGATTATTTTAAAGTTAAATTGTTATTGATTTTAGATGGATTGAGTGAATTCAAACTTTGCATAAGTTTAGGCAAGTCAGATCTGTTAAGGGTACCAGTCAGAGTAATTTCTCCATTATTGACTGTTGCATTTACGCTTGGAAAATCTTTTGTAGCATCCATTACTCCCTGATCCAATCCGCTAGCAGAAACAGGTGGAGGTGGAGGTGGAGGAGCCATCACGGTGGTGTTATTTACAACTGATTTGACACCTTTTACCTCTTTTGCAATTTTCTCTGCCTCCGTTTTTGCAGCCGCAGATGACAGTTCACCACTTAAAGTTGCTACCCCTTTATCAACAGATGCCGTGGCTCCAGCCAATTCCGGAGTTACAGAAAATTTCTCTGTGATTTTGGATTGTATTTCTGAATCCTTTGGGGCGCATCCCAAAAACAGGATAGAAGCAGAAAGGAACAACGCCAGAAATGTTTTTGTTAATTTCATTGTACTTAAGTTTTAAGATTAATAATGATAAAAACAATAACAAAAAGTCCTCCAAAGCCTATTTACCAGACTCAAATAGATAAACCAGATGAGAATGAATCCGTTTTAAAGTAAAATTTATCCCCTTTAAATTATAAACATCCCGTAATTCCTCCATCTACGGGCAAATTAATTCCCGTTATATAAGCGGCTGCAGGCGAGCATAAGAAA
>JBDSBN010000181.1:0-2567 GCA_039921585.1 Ginsengibacter sp.
GTTGCGGCTAAATTCATATACCCATTCAAAGCCTCCAACAATCAGTCTTTTTAGATATAATTCATTTGCAATCCGTAAATAAAATGGAACATCAAGTGCATTGTGATGTGTAATAAATGGACGGGCAGCGGCTCCACCGGGAATGTTTTGTAATACAGGAGTATCTACTTCCAATGCTCCGCGATCGTTCAGGTAAGTCCTGATCGCATTGATCATTTTTGTTCGTTTGACAAAAACTTCTTTTACATGTGGATTCACAATCAGGTCGGCATAGCGCTGACGATAGCGGAATTCGGCATCCGTTACTTCGTCAAACGTTTCTCCGTCTTTTTCTTTTACAATAGGTAATGGGCGGAGTGCTTTGGAAAGTACCGTGAAAGATGTTGCGTGAATGGATGTCTCACCTGTTTTGGTTGTAAACACGTATCCTTTCACCCCAATAATATCTCCGATGTCCAACAATTTTTTCCAAACAATTTCATACATACTTTTATCCTCACCATTCGAAACATCGTCTTTACGCACATAGATCTGGATTTTTCCTGCGCCATCCTGCAATACGGCAAAAGAAGCTTTACCCATATCGCGGATACTTAAAATTCTTCCTGCCACACATACATCCGTAAATTGATCTTTATTTTCTTCGCCTTTATAATTGCTCTTAATAGAAGTTGATGTAGTGTTTACAGGATATAATGCTGCCGGGTATGGATCTATTCCCAATTTATTAAACTCCTGTAATTTTTCTCTGCGGATAGTTTCCTGTTCGGATAAATGCTGATTCATCATAAAAAATGTAATAAAATATAACCTTGATTTAGTTTAAGAGCTGCAAAGGTAAACTTTTGACGGATGGGAAAGGTTGAAAAATCATCTTTGGTTTTAAAATCTCTAAGGCCGGAACGAATCAAAACAACGCCGGTTATCTATAAAAACATCGGAGTCAGCATTTATTAAGAGGTCTCAGTATTTTAAATCCTGCAATTTTCTTTCAATGAAATATTATTTTCCGGTATTAATTGTTGCCGTATTTAAATTGAAGAATTTATTAGCAGCAGAGATTCCATTATTATATAATTCTTCCTTTTCTTTTAAGGATACTTTCCTGGGCTTACTACCAACCTTTCCATAGCTGATATAAATCGTTCGCCCTCTTTCATTCATTAATTCGGGCGATCGCCGGTTGAGTGTTTCTACTAAGAGATTCATAATTGCCGATGAATAGTCTTTCATACTTTCGATTTCATACGGTGCCAGGTGTGTTTTGTTTTGGTTAAAAACATCTATTTGTGCAGCTCTTTCCAGTTTGAGCCCAAGTGTTTGTTGATTAAAGATCACATCATTACAAACAAGTGGATTGCCCCCGTTTCGGCAGGAATCAAATATATTGATTGGGTAATTACAAAGCATGCCACCATCTACATATAAATCATACCTGATGGAGTCTTGTTCATGCGATACCTCATTTCCGCGGTCGTCTATTGCTATGGGTACAAAATAAAATGGAATACAACTGCTGATGTGAACAGCCGTTCTGAGTTTCATATCCGGCCAATTTTGCCAGGAAAATATTTCTAGTTCCTGCTTGCTGATATTGGTTCCGGTGCAATAGAAATTTTTAAATCCGGGATCTTTTAAAGTGAGTTCGTACAAGCCCCGGAAGGTGATATCTTCATCACCTGTTTTATATTTAATGAGATTGCCAATCCAGTCAGATAGCTTCACACCTTTGTGAATTCCATATTCTTTTGTTACTCTTTTTATTTTTCCAATGAAGAAACGGCCATCATTAAATTCCTGAATTTTAATAATGTTCAGCACAGAATCAATCTCGTGAGAAGAATAATTTAAGGCCACTATAATGCCGGCGATAGCACCAGCGGAAGAGCCTGCTACATTTTCTATTTTTTCCAATATACCTTGCTTCTCCAAAACGTGCAGTGCGCCTGGATAAGCGAGTCCCCGAACACCTCCGCCTTCCATCACCAGGTTTTTATACTCCTGATTTTGTTGGGAAAAAATAATAGTGGGAAAAAATAAAAGAAAAAAGAGGGTTTTTTTCATGACATGAATTTACGACAAGTATCATATTTGATCCTTAGTTTATTCGTTAAAGTTGCGGGAGGATTTTGAACACTGATTGTAAACACGGATCTTAAACATAATTAGAAGCACGAATTACACGAATGAGCCAATATATCAAGGGAGATTATCAGAACCACATATGTCGGGCATCTTTCAAGCACAAAAAACCAATTAAATGAATAGCGGCGTATTGGCTGCTCGCCTTTTAAAAGTTGGTCATCTTTTAAAGCTTTAAATATATAGAGATATTATTTGAATACAAATAAATTGGGAAGTGATACTCCACTATTCTTACTTTCCATAAACAAAAAACTTCCGCGGATTAGACGGAAGCTTTTAAAATTTTAACTTGTGGGTTAATGGTTTTTCCTTTGGATAAAAGGATTTGGCTTTTTACGGCCTTGTGTTTTCATTAGGACTTAATTTCTTCTTAGGTATCAGATTCAAAAAAAATAGAAGTTGACTGATATCGGATTTTTGGT
>JBDSBN010000182.1:0-2703 GCA_039921585.1 Ginsengibacter sp.
ACCAAAAATCCGATATCAGTCAACTTCTATTTTTTTTGAATCTGATACCTAAGAAGAAATTAAGTCCTAATGAAAACACAAGGCCGTAAAAAGCCAAATCCTTTTATCCAAAGGAAAAACCATTAACACACAAGTTAAAATTTTAAAAGCTTCCGTCTAATCAGCGGAAGTTTTTTTGTTATGGGTATATGGTTTTGTGGATTTTAGGTTTTGTGGATTTAGGATAGAGATTCGGGTGGATTTGAAGTGTTTTCCCAGGTATTCATATGAGTGCCCTTATCGTTTAAACAGGAGAAATACTTAAAAGATTTTAGAAATTGATGACCTTATTCGCGGGCCAAATCCTGTTGGATTTCCTCAAGTTCCTTTAAAATCTTCTTTTCCTTCTTCACAGCGCTGCGGATAAATCCCATAAAAATGAATGCCGCAAAAATATATGAAAGCCCAAATAAGACCACTATAATTGATTTAAAGTATAGACTAAATTCGGGCAGTAGCATATAAAATCCAATAGTGTATAGAATTAAAATAGTGATGGTAACTGGTCCGTTAATCCAATTTCTAAATTTAAAAAAAACAAATGTAGACCGATTGGATTGTAAAACTGTGCCGGTCAATCGAATGTTTTTCGAAAGATAAATACTGAATAATTCCAGGAGAATCCTGATAGCAAGTCCACCTAACATAAGCCACTCTCCAATATGGCTGAGTGTTTGATGAAATTGCGCAACATATTTAAAATACATGCTTATCAGAAAAAAAGTGATTAATAAAATAATAACAGTCCCCCATTGTAATTGAATGCTACTTCTTATTTTCTTTTGAGCGCTTTTGATAAGCACATCTAAATCCACAGGATCATTTGGAACCCTGGTGATGGATTCCTTCCAAAGATTTTTAAGGGTATTAAAGTTATCCATTGTCAAATATGTTTTTTACTTCCTTTTTTATCCGGTGAATTTTAACCCGCAGATTCCCTTCACTGATGCCGATTATTTCTGAGATTTCTTGGTATTTTAATTCATCGAGCATAAGCATCATAATCAAACGGTCCACTTCTTTTAATTGTCCGATAGCCATATAAAGCAATTGGTAATTCTGGTCATTCGGCGGATCGGAAACAGTTTCTGCAATAAGGGATTCTTCCTCGATAGTACGGTGATGAGTATCCTTTTTATCCCGGATGTATTTCAAACAAGTATTCACCGTTATGCGATATATCCAGGTTTTATAACCTGATTCATTTTTAAACGATTTTAATGCCCTCCAAATATTGATAAATACTTCCTGGGATAAATCTTTGGCCAAGTCCCGGTCTCCTTTCGTATATCCCATACAGATTTGCATAACCATCATGTGGTAATCACCATGCAGAGTTTCCAAAAGATGCTTGTCATTTGACATTCTTTTTCAGATAATTATTTATTAGTTCAGAAAGATGTTGGGGCTGATCAAACATGATAAAGTGACGACTATCTTCAACAATAATGATTTCTTTATTTTTTGTATTTGCGTATTGTTTTTCATAATTGATTTGAATGGTTTCTTTATCCGGAAACGATGCTCCTACTATCAAAGAAGGAATATTTATAGTTGAAAGCTTTTCCCTTAAATCAAGTTTAAGTAAATCGGTATATCCATAAACATACACTTTCCTGTCCGCCATAACAGCCCAATTAGTAAGCATTTCCGCTTTAGCGGGCAAATTCGTCATCATTTGTGACATTCCCATAACCATTGTTTTAAAATCGTCATCCGCCATTTCTATCATACTGATATTATAAGGACTATTGTATTGCAGAATGCTTGCAGGCACCCCCGGCATCATTAATTCCCGCATGCAGGGAATCGATTCTACCAGGATTAAACCTGATACGCGGGAGGGAAATTCCGCTATTATATCAATAGCCAGGTTGCCACCCATACTATGACCAATCAGCGTGATGTTTTTTAAATTTTCCTTTTTAATATACTGCTCCAATCCGATTTTTAATGCGTTTTACCAGGGAGTATCTACCGGTGCCATACCGTTAAATCCTGCGTAGGATATAACATGGTGCTCAAAGCCAGTTGGAAGTTGTGCAATCGTTTCATCCCATACAGATCCGGGCGTTGTAAATCCGGGTAAGAAAATAATGGGTTTCCCGCTACCACTCTTTTTCACAGCGATAGCTTGCTGGGCAAAAATTGAGTGTGCAAATAATAGTAGTACAGCTGTAAGAATTCTTTTTTTCATGTTAATTGTTTTTATACGTTTACTACTTAGTACCCAAACTTGAGAAATTGTTACAAATTGGTAAAAAGAAATACAAATTCCTTAAGAATTTATTTTAGTCGAAGGTTTAAAATCCTGTCTTTTATCAACAGATTTTCTCACAGCCGTTACCTTTTAAAAACCAAAATCGTATAAATACGACCCACACCGTAATTTCAATACTTTTAAAATAGAGCAGTTCCGCTCTTGCACGGCGAAACACACCGACATATCTTTGTATCAGAAGTTGGTTGATGTTCCATAAACATTAATCCGAACCAATATCCACTGAAAAGAAACCAATTCCTCTAATCCGGGAAAAACCAAAAATCCGATATCAGTCAACTTCTATTTTTTTTGAATCTGATACCTAAGAAGAAATTAAGTCCTAATGAAAACACAAGGCCGTAAAAAGCCAAATCCTTTTATCCAAAGGAAAAACCATTAAC